>CAMZNJ010000001.1 GCA_947313825.1 uncultured Deferribacteraceae bacterium
ACTCAACACCGCTACACAGCTACCTCACTGGTAAACACACAAGAATAGGTGAAATTAACACTGCCGAACAGGTATTTTACCTAAACTATTACAAAATAAGGGCGATGGTATTACTATGATGGGTACGCTTCATGCTAAGGAAGATTATTCTCAATACCCTATCAGCGATAGTCAGAACGACCACGCTCAAAGCGATCACGGTTTTTCTGATATCAACACTCAGGGTGAGACCGCAATCCCTGCACAGCTTGAAAATCACACAGAAACCGAACAGGTTTCTGAACGTGTGCGTTCTATCATCGGTGGAAAAAACATGTTTAGTGTGCACAGCTCCAGCGATGACAGTACGTGGCAGGACGCCACACAAAAAACTGCACATTGGAGCGAATTAAGTGAGGGTGGGGGTCATGCAGGGACGCTCCCCACCCCTCCGAACACGATCGCCATCACAACCACACAACCACACAACATCAACCTACAATCAAGTATGCTAGGGGCAAGTATCAACAGCTACTCCATCACCGAGCAATTACACTCGAGTAACCACCAAACAAAACTGCTCCCCAAAGGGTGCACGGACGCCATAATTAATGGGGAGTTTTGCTACGGCAAAAGCAGCATCATGGGAGCACAGCTCCAAGGAGCACGGCTCCAAGAAGCACGGCTCCAAGGCACACAGCTTCACGAAGCACAGCCACACGAAGCACGGCTTCAAGAAGCACAGCTTCAAGGCACACAGCTTCAAGAAGCACAGCCACCACACAGCATTAACCTACAGTCAAGCATGCTAGGGGCAAGTATCAACAGCTACTGCATCACCGCGCAATTGTATTGGGGTAACCACCAAACGGAACTGCTCCCCAAAGGGTGCACGGACGCCATAATTAATGGGGAGTTTTGCTACGGCAAAAGCAGCATCATGGAGCACGGCTCCAAGGAGCACGGCTCCACGGCACACAGCCACACGAAGCACGGCTTCAAGAAGCACGGCTTCAAGGCACACAGCTTCAAGAAGCACGGCTTCAAGGCACACAGCTTCAAGAAGCACAGCTTCAAGGCACACAGCCAGACAGTATTGGCGAGTATGTGTTGGACATTCAGAGCCCCAAGGATGTTGCTGAGGCTTATTCATCTGTGTTGTCCGCGTCATCTTCAACTTTGCACCAGACTTTGTCCAAGGTTATGACTTCCTACGTTGAATCCACGGACGCACACGGTTCCATTGCCAGCAATCACCACGCTTTGGAGCTTGTACGCGGAATTGAGCGATCGTTCCACGGCAAAACAATTACTGTTAGTGCCTAACACACGCACACGCATGCACCACGCACACACATGCACGCCTCCTAGTCCCCCTCCCCATGGTTGTCGCGGTCATGGTTGTCGCGGTCAATATTCTTCATGGTATTCGAGGTTACTGTTGCCGCTATTTCGGCGGAGAACCCTCTGTACATTAAGTGTGCGTAAATACCTGCACGGATCTTGTCCACACCTTTGCGACGGTTTTTTGTTGCATATTTTTGTGCCAAGGATTCGGCTACTCCCATTTCAGAGTTCGACTCTTCAAAGTGTTCAAACATCTGTGCGTTCGGTTCAATGCCTTTCCTTTTTAGGTTTTGTCGTATTCTGTATTCGCCGTACTTCTTGCCTTGCGACCTTATGAACTCTTGTGCAAATCGTTGATCATCAATGTACCCTCGCCCTTTGAGCTCGGTCATAATCCTGTTTACGGCGTCGTCCATTATGTTTGCATCGGGAGCGTCGGGCATATTTTTTGCATCGTGTGCGTCGGGAGCGTCGTGTGCGTCATACCCGTCCAGAAAGTCCAAGCCTGTGAACACCTCCCTTTGTTCCTGTTTTTCCCTCTCCCGTTCCACCATATTTTTGTAGAGTTTGTCGTATTTTTGATAAAGTTTTTGCGTCATCTGTTCTTCGGTGTAATCTTTCTTCATCAGTATACGCAGGGCATACCCCAAGCATTTCTTTTCGATTTTGCTATATTTTTTGTGCATGTGGGTGTTGTCCCCTAGTTGTTTGCGGTTGTGAAGTGTGCTTGTAGTAGCTGAATAGTGTTGAGGATGGCTCTGTTGACACTGGCGTTTCGAATGGTATCCCGCCCTAGCACCTTGAGGGGTTCGGGCACGTCAGTATCCCCATGGAGCATTGTTGTCATGGTCTGAAAGTTGTACTGACATCCGTATTCTGCCAACACCTCTAGTTTGTTCGAGTTGTTGCCACGGGAACATATTGCCACATGAATGAACACCAACCCCACAGGCTTGCCACCTTTTTCAGTATCAGAGTCGGGTCCAGCGATGCCGGTGATGCTCACAGCAACCACAGGACGCCTGCTTCCACTTTCCGCAACATGCTCTGCAGCACCAGCACCAGCACCAGCAACAGCACCAGCACCAGCGTCAGCACCAGCGTCAGCGTCAGCACCAGCACCAGCGTCAGCACCAGCACCAGCACCAGCGTCAGCACCAGCAACAGCGTCAGCACCAGCACCAGCACCAGCGTCATTATTGAGGGCAATTTTCGCCACACCTAACGCCATCTCTTGTGCACACTGCTCACTTACGGCACCATGCTCCACGAGTGTGTGCATTTTTACCCCAAGCAGGCTCTGTTTGATGCTGTTGGAGTATGCCACAACCCCGCCAGCAAACACCTTCGAGGCTCCCGGCATGTGTGTCATCATCCCCGCAACCAGCCCGCCTGTACAACTCTCCGCCACAGTCATCACCACATTATGTTTGCTCAGGGTGTCCATCAGTATCTGTGGTAGCGTGCCACCACCCTTGACAACGGGGGGGTAGGGGAGCTCCCTGTTGGCGGTACTCGTGCCCGTGGTACTCGTGCCTGTGGTACTCGTGCCCGTGGTACTCGTGCCCGTGGTGCTTGTGCCCGTGGTGCCCGTGGTGCCCGTGGTGCCCGTGGTGCTCGTGCCTGTGGTACTCGTGCCCGTGGTGCTCGTGCCCGTGGTACTCGTGCCCGTGGTACTCGTGCCCGTGGCACTCGTGGTACTGTTCACAGTAACTTTTGTTGGCGGTGCAACACTACGCTCCCCAGCAACACCATCCTGCACCCTGTCCACAACATCATTAAACATGGTTGGCGTAATATTTGTGCCCTGTGCAATACTAGTGGCGTTCGGTACGTTGAGACGCATGTAAACGCCGTATGGGTAGGCGTTGATGGTTATTTGGCTCTCGTCATAATCGGCGAACTCACCACCAGAAGCAAACAGAGCATCCAAGGCATTAGCAACAGCAGGCTCACGCACACCCATGAAAAACCCCTCAGGGAGCTCAGTGTCGTATGGGGAGTGCAGAGTCGTGTTGTTTCTCAGAATATGGGGCACCACAAACGTGTGCAACAGGTAGTCCATCTCCCGCGGAACGCCCGGCAAAACGTAGATACGTGTTGCACCAACGCCATCACCAACGCCATCACCAACGCCAACACCATCGCCAACACCATCAGACGCCACAACATAACCATGAACCAACCCCATACCACGGGAGGACACAGTCGCCCCCTTGGGCAACATGTACGTTTTTTTGTACTGCAGGGGTATGGTCGTCGCCAAGTTGTGAGCAGTAGCGTTGCCGTGGTCAGTAGCGTTACCGTGAGCAGTAGCGTTACCGCCACCCGCCAACCCTTTGGCGATAATGGTGCCCATCACCTCAGGAGAGGGTTCGAGATTAAGCCCACAGAATTTTGCCACACATTGTGTTGTAATGTCGTCGTGTGTTCCCCCTAGTCCACCGGTGATTATGATGATATCCACCAGTTTCGCCCACGCTTTCAGGGAGCGGACAATCCCCCCTTCGTCGTCGAGTATTGAGGTGTTTGCAATATTTTGCACCCCTATTCGCCTTAGGGCACGTGCTATTCCCACCGTGTTGGTATCCATTACGTCGCCTGCAACAAGCTCGTTGCCAATGGTTACAATCGTGGCGGTGATAGATTGCTTCTTGTTTTTCATTAGTTGTCCGTTTTAGAAGATGAACGTGATAATGGCGTAGGCGATAAGTGTTGCAACGGCAGCGGCAATATCGTCCACCATTACGCCCAATCCACCGTCGATTTTTTTGTCCACCCATATAATAGGGAATGGTTTTACTGCATCGAAAAACCTAAACAGTGCAAATGTGAGGATAAACATCCACATTGTTGGTGCGAGGAAGATGGTTATGAGCAGGTATGCCACGAATTCGTCGATGATTACTTCTGACGGATCGTGGCTCCCTTTTGCGTCCATGTACTTGTTGGTTGCTATTGTTCCTAGAGCGAAGATGATTGCGATGATAAGTAGGGATAGCATAAACGGCACGTATGCGAGTATTATGGCGAATGGTATTGCTAGTAGTGTTCCGACGGTTCCGGGTACTGGCACCGATTTGCCGTGCAGGAAGCATGTTGCGATGAGGCTTGAGATGCTCATGGGCACTTCTTTTGTTGATGATTCCCCTTTAAGTTTGTCTTTCGAGAAGTTGTTGAAGTAGTTACTCATTTGTAGTCCCCTTTGTGGTGTCATTTGTAGTTTCTAGTTTATTGTGTTTTCCTTAAAGTATATTTTATAATAGAATAATATATTTTTCAAGTTAATTATTTCTGAATCTTTTTCAAGTTATGATGAATCGCAGTAGTTTGTGTTGTGTTTCATATTTTTGTTGTAGCCTATTCCATTCCCTTGCTGTGTGTGTTATGATAACTGTTTGTAAGTAGATTTTGTCCTTGGGCACAGCTACACACTAATTTACGAACTAATAACATCCTAATGTTTCTTTATTTTCAAGGGGAATACAACCATGATTGCCATATTTACGAAGGTTCTTTTCAAGTCGTACCAAGATCGTATCCTCAAAACAGCCAACCCCGTTGTTGCCAAGGTCAACTCCTTTGAAGCAGCAATGAAAGCCCTGTCCGACGACGAACTTGCCAACAAAACAGTGGAGTTTCGCCAACGCCTTGCTGATGGTGAAAAACTCAACAACATCATGCCTGAAGCGTTTGCCGTTGTTCGCGAAGCCTCTGATCGCACCATCGGAATGCGTCATTACGACGTTCAAATTGTCGGCGGCTACTTCCTCAACAAGGGCAATATTGCTGAGATGAAGACCGGTGAGGGGAAAACCCTCGTTGCCTCCCTCGCCCTGTACCTCAATAGCCTCTCGGGCAAAGGTGCACACCTTGTTACGGTGAACGACTACCTCGCACGCCGCGATGCCACTTGGATGGGTCCCATTTACAAATTTCTCGGCATGAGTGTTGGTATTGTTCAGAGCAACAACACCTCTTACGTATTAGAATCCGATCCAGACAACAATTACGCCACCACAGCCGTCGAAGCAACACGCACACAGGCTTACGCCGCCGATATCACATACGGAACCAACAACGAATTCGGGTTCGACTACTTACGCGACAACATGAAACACTCCACCGAAGAATACCTCCAACGCGGACACAATTTCGCCATTGTCGACGAAGTGGACTCCATTCTAATAGACGAAGCCCGCACACCCCTGATTATCAGCGGTACTGCACCGTCGGATTCCGAAGGGTTTCTCATGGCAAACGATATCGCCAAAAACCTCATTCGCGACACCCATTACGAAGTCATCGAAAAAAACAAAACCATCAAACTACTCGACGCCGGTATCGATGAAGCACAAAAACAACTCGGACTAGACAACCTCTACCACACCTCCAATGTTGACAAAATACACTACATCAACAACGCCCTTCGTGCTCACGGTGCCTACAAACTCGACGTCGATTACGTTATCGACGACAACAAAATCGTCATTGTCGACGAATTCACCGGCAGAATGATGCCCGGCAGACGATACGGCGAAGGACTACACCAAGCCATTGAAGCCAAAGAGGGGATAATCATCGAAAGCGAAAACCAAACCCTCGCATCCATCACCTTTCAAAACTACTTCCGCATGTACGACAAACTCGCCGGAATGACCGGTACAGCTCTCACTGAAGCGGAAGAGTTCCAACAAATCTACAAGCTAGGCGTTATCTCCATACCCACCAACGTGCCCGTTACCCGCAAAGACGACGTGGACGTCATCTACAAAACCCAAACAGCCAAATTCAACGCCATCATCAAAGATATTGTGCTTATCCACGAACAGGGTCGCCCCATACTAATCGGCACCGTATCCATCGAAACATCAGAATTCATCAGCTCACTACTCAACAAACACAAAATACCGCACAAAGTTCTGAACGCCAAACACCACACACAAGAAGCACACATTATCGAAAGTGCAGGACAGCTCGGTGCACTCACCATCGCCACAAACATGGCAGGACGTGGTACTGATATTAAACTTGGCGACGGTGTTGCCGAAATCGGCGGACTGCACATCATCGGAACAGAACGACACGAATCACGACGCATCGATAACCAACTCCGTGGTCGTGCCGGTCGACAAGGCGACCCCGGCTCATCACGCTTCTACATCTCCATGGAAGACACACTCATGAGAATATTCAACGGCGACAAAGTGAAATCACTCATGAACACACTACGCATTCCAGACGACGAACCTATCCAAAACAAACTAATCTCCCGATCCATTCAATCCTCACAAAAGAAAGTTGAAGCACACAACTTCGAAATACGCAAACACCTACTCGAATACGACAACATCAACAACGAACAACGACACGTTATTTACTCCATGCGTAAAGAGGCCATCACCAGCGATGACGCTAAATACATCGACGAAGTTACAACAGAATTCCTCAACAACGTTGTCGGAACAATAACACAAGAATACACAACCCAAGGCTCACCCAACTACCACAACAAAGACTGGCTAAGGGAACAACTACTCATGCAGTTCGGTATCCAAATAGACGAAAACGGCAACAACCTCAATGCCAACGCACCCGCCAACTCAAACATCAACCTCTCCAACGGTGCAACACTAGCCGAAAGCATTACCAAAATTGTGGAAACACAAATACTCTCACAAAAAGAGATGCTCAGCACACTCTACCTAGAAGTTGGCAAAGATATTATGCTTCGCTGCATCGATACCAAATGGATAACACACCTGCAAAGCATGGCACACCTACGCGACAGCGTCTCCCTGCGTGGCTATGGACAGAAAGATCCACTCATCGAATACAAAAAAGAGGCGTACGGAATGTTCGTGGAACTCCTCCAATCCATCGAAAGCGAATTCCTACGACTACTCCTCAGCGTACGACTCACACAAGGCACACCACCCCAACAAAATAGCAACACACTGAAAGCAGCCAACGCAAAAGCAACACACCAATCCCACGGCTCACTACTAGCACCATCCGCAAGGGGAAACACCAACGCCAACAATGGCAATGACCAACAACCCGAAAAACCGAAAGGGGTAACAATCCGCAACACCGGTCAAAAAATCGGACGAAACCAACCATGCCCATGCGGTAGCGGTAAAAAATACAAGAACTGTCATGGCTCCCTTGCCGCAAAAGGGTAGGGCACACCGTACAACAGGCAACGTGGTCGGCGTGGTCGGCGTGGTCGGCGTGGTCGGCGTGGTCGGCGTGGTCGGCGTGGTCGGCGTGGTCGGCGTGGTCGGCGTGGTCGGCATGGTCGGCATGGTCAGCGTGGTCGGCGTGGTCGGCGTGGTCGGCGTGGTCGGCGTGGTCGGCGTGGTCAGCGTGGTCGGCGTGGTCAGCGTGGTCGGCGTGGTCAGCGTGGTCAGCGTGGTCGGCGTGGTCGGCGTGGCAAACATGTGCAACTCCCCCCTTGACCTATGGTCAAATGTGTGCAATAATAAGTGTCTGACAGTGTTAACACACTCGAAAAACATGCTCCTAGGGTAACCTTGGTCATCTAAAATTTTAAAAAAGGTGGTGATTGTTTTGGCTGTCAATGCTATTGTCCGCGTGGACAACAACAACGTTGAACAAGCTATTCGCGTCTTGAAAAAGAAGATCGAGCGTGAAGGGCTAATACGTGAACTTAAGC
>CAMZNJ010000002.1 GCA_947313825.1 uncultured Deferribacteraceae bacterium
CACCACACCACCACACCACCACGCCACCACGCACCACGCACCACGCACCACACACCACACACCACACACCACACACCACACACCACACACCACACACCACGCACCACACACCACCACGCCACCACGCACCACACACCAAAAAAACCTCAACAAATCATTAAAAATATAATTGGTAATTGACAGAAATATCTTTGACAGTTACAATTGAATAATGTAGGTGTGCTGATGAGATTTATTCGTGAGTGCCCATGGTAATATTTTTATTAGTTTCAGTGGAGGACCCCTTTGTTTGTAGCTACTCCTACTTACCTTAATGACTACTGGTTTTCTTTACACCCTGTCAGTGAAATAGCGTTCATACTGCTATGTTTTGGTTTTGTGGTATTCTCCTTTTTACGAACAAAAATACTCCTTTTCTCCGCAGGCATCCTCCTCATACTTTCGGCTTACATCCTCTCTTTTGCCCTAAATTTTCAGATTGCCCAAGGTATTTTGGACGATCTTCTCGTAATTTTCTCAGTGGTCATCATCATCGCCTACTCCCAAGATATTCGTCGCGGTCTTGACGCTTTAGTTACAAGCACCAGCACTTTCACCGGCAAGGAGCGTCTCGCATCGTATGCCTCCAACGAAATTACCGACACTGCTGTTACCCTTGCGAACAAGCAGATAGGTGCTCTTATTGCCATTCAAAAAGATTACAACCTTCATCAATACGTACAGGATGGTATCCCCATCGGTGCTTACCTTACGAAAGAGTTGCTAATCAGCACATTTTTACCAGCTTCACCGCTCCACGACGGTGCCTTGATTGTTTCGGATGACAAGATTATTTCTGCAGGCAACATCCTCCCCCTGACTTCACGCACCATTTCTGATACTCAGCTTGGCACACGCCACCGTGCTGGGATAGGTATTACGGAGATTACTGACTGTTTATGTCTTATTGTTTCGGAGGAGCGTGGAATTATCTCCCTTGCTTACGGGGGTAGGATTTTGTCTGATATGGATCCTGAGGTGATTTCTGAATCGGTGGAGCAGTTCATAGAGAGTGGTAAGCAACCGAAAATATTCGCCACCACCACCTCTGATTCCTCTTTATCAGAGCATGCGGTTCAATACTGATTATCACATTGCAAGCTTAGTTGCTAATCAATTTCACCTATTATTTTCACCTATTAATTTTCAACGTCAACACATCAGGAGGATAGGTTATGAATAGTGCGAAGTATTTTGGTACAGATGGTCTTCGGGGGAAGTCGCCCAATGGTCTTCTCACCCCAGAGTTTACCCTTAGGTTGGGGAAGGCAATGGGTTACCACTTGGGGAATAGCGGTACGGTGGTTATTGCCACCGACACACGCTCATCATGCCACCTGATCGAGAGTGCCCTGTGTTCGGGTCTCAATAGTGTTGGCGTCAGCGTCATATCCATGGGAACACTCCCCACACCCGGTCTTTCTTACATTGTTAGTCAAATGCCCAATGTTCACTTAGGCATTATGGTGTCGGCATCCCATAACCCTGTAAGCTACAACGGTATCAAAGTTCTCGGTAACGACGGGATGAAAATATCAGAAGATACCGAGCTCAAAATCGAAAGCCTGCTCGACAACCACGAACTAGAGCCGAGCCACTACAGAGAACTAGGCAGAAACGAGAAAGATACATCCCTTGCCGATACCTATGTTCAACACCTGAAAAAAACATTCTCACACCTAAACCTCAACGGTTGGCATATCGCCATGGATTGTGCCAACGGTGCGAGCTACGCTGTTGCACCCAAGCTTTTCCGCGACCTTGGTGCCAAAGTGGACGTAATCAACGATAAACCTGATGGGAACAACATTAACGCCGGGTGCGGATCAACACACCCCGAAATTGTTGCGAATCTGGTGCGAGAAACTGGCGCACACATGGGCGTGTCGTTTGATGGCGATGCCGATCGAGTGATATGTACCACAGCACAAGGGGGCATCGTCTCTGGAGATGACTTACTAGCAGTCTGTGCCCTGCATATGAAAAACAAAGGAACACTAAACAAAAATAGTGTGGTAACCACGGTCATGAGCAACTCAGGGCTAGAAAAATCACTCAAAAACGCTGGCATAAGCATGGTGAGAACCGCTGTGGGCGACAAACATGTTCTCCAAGCACTACTCGACCAAGGGATATCACTGGGCGGAGAAGAATCGGGACACGTAATATTCCGTGAATGCGGAAACATGGGGGACGGTATCGTATCAGCACTCAAACTACTGGAAGTGCTACAGGAAACAGGTACATCACTGGAAAAAGCAACAGCGTTTATCGAAACATACCCGCAAATTATGAAAAATGTGCACACAACAGAAAAAATTCCCCTATCAAGCATGCCACAAACAACAGCTATCATCAACCACTACAGCAACGAAATACAAGGACGGGGAGCCATCCTAGTAAGGTACTCGGGCACAGAAGAACTATTACGCATTATGGTTGAAGGGGAAGATATGGACGAAATACAAACAATCGTCTCCAGCATCGAACAAACATACAATGCCGAAAAAAGAGAGATGTAGTGAAACTGACTGAGGGACGTGGGCACCCAGTGAAGGGTGCCCGTGTGCCCGTGTGGCGGTGTGCCTGTGTGCCCGTGTGGCGGTTAGTGTTTTACGTTAACGTTGCGGGCTAGCGTTCCGCGTCAACGCTTCGATTAACTTAACGCTTCATGTTCATGACTTCCTGAAGCATCTCATCAGAAGTTGTAATGGTACGTGAGTTCGCTTGGAATCCACGCTGAGTTACGATCATGGTAACAAACTCTTCGCTGAGCTGTACGTTGGAGTTCTCGAGGGTCGAGCCCATGATTGTGCCACGTTTACCCGTGCCGGCAGTGCCGACGGCTGGTGGTCCTGAGTTCGGTGTTTCGCTGAAGAGCGTATCACCTGCCTTCATAAGCCCCGGTGCGTTGGTAAATGTTGCGATACCGAGTTGTGCCAATACGCGGTTAACGCCGTTGCTGTATGAGCCGAGTATTTGTCCGGCGTCGTTGTAGTTGACCGTTGTGAGCTCACCGAGCACGTATCCATCGTTGTCCACGTCGGTCAGTCCGCCAGCAATACCAGAAACAACAAGTCCGTCGGTGCTTCCTTGTGCCCCTAGTGCGATATTGATATTGTCGATACGTGCGGCACCGTTGTTGGGGTTGAAGCTCAGGGAGAGCTTTTGCACGATTGAGATAGGTTGCGAGTTGGGATCGTACATGTAGGCGAAAGAGCCGTCGGTGTTGAATTTGATGGCAACGGTATTGGTAGTTGCGTTGTTCACGGTAATTACCGCATCGGGGTTGAGTGTGGATACGTTGAGGTACCAAATATTCTCTTCACGGTTTTGCATGGCGAAATCGAATTTTACTTCAGACTGAAAACCTTGGGAGTCGATAATTTTCTGTGTTGTTACGAGTCGTCCCCCTGTGGCGTTGACTACGTCGAAGTTTGGCAGCATGGTGTTGTTGAATACGGCATGGGCACCTTCGGGCACACCTTTCAATGAGAAGAGGTCGATGTTGTTGCCAGAGCCCTGTTCGCCGATAATCTTGAGCTGTCCGTTTTCGATGAACACGTTATCTTTTTTGTTGTGGGAAGCACCTAGTCCGAGGTAATCTTCGATAAATTCGGTGAGTTCGTCAAGGCGTGTTTGTCGTCCAACGGAGAAAGTGTTAATGCCATTTGTGGGTGTTTTGCCGTCCACTAGAACGTTGAGCTCCATGGATGAGCCCGAAGCAAAATCGAGGTCTGTGCCTGCGTTGGAAAACATATCGATAATCTTGTCGTCAGCAGTGGCTTCATCGAGGAAAATACGGGAGAAACCGAAGTCCTGAAGGGGCTTCAATGGGGCAACAATATCGTTTAGGTTTATCCCTTGGGTTTCGAGTACGTTACTTGCAAAGGGACCTGAGTTGGCATATTGGGGGATAATCTCAAGGTTGGTTAAGGGGTTGTTGAAAGGTGCAGTAGTGGAGCTACGGTAGTTCATATACGATATTTTGCCGGCGTCGTTAAAGCTCATTCCAGTGCTTGTAACAGTACCACCAGCAGTGGGACCTAATACGGTGTTGGAAAAGCGTGAGCTTAGGTAGTCGATGTCAGCGTTGTTTGAGGTGTTTACGGAGTCAAAGATGCGGTTGTCGGACGAAACTAGTTCACCGTTGGCGTTAACAGAAAACACAGTGGTTGTGGTGAAGTGGTTGAAGGAGGCAGCAAGGTCGTTTAGGTCGTTGAAAAAGTATCTACTACCAGTTGCTGCGGCAGTGTTGACTTTTGCGGGGTCATCGGTGTATTGGAGGTTAATAATGGCTGTACTGGTAGCAACACCAGTAGGTGTGAAGCCGGGACCATCCATTCTGACTAGGTCGCCATCCTTTAACCCAAACATATTCTCTAGGTAAGTAGATTTAAAGTTAGAAGCCACATTGGTTCGAATAGAGTTCTGCACGTCGTCTGTGAACTCTTGCAGGGTGTTGAAGTCGATGCCGGCAACAATCTCGTCTTGATACTTAAGGGCTTCAGATGACAAGATAGTGCCAGTAGGTACTGTGGTGCCGATGAAGTTGCCAAACATGCTTTCAATTGTGGAGGAGCCCGATATGGATTCGATGAGGAAGTCGGAACCAGCAGCGGGTAGTGTGAGCTCCACCATACCGTTGACAATATCGGAGGTTACGGAACCAGCATTACCGGACACAGTATTGATTGCGGCGGCAATGGCATCTCCGAAATCCTTAAGGGTTGTGAAGTTGGTTGCTCCAGCAGCGGAAGAGTATTTCAGGTCGATGACGTCGGTGTTACCGTTTGAGGAGATTTTAAACGACAGGGTTGTAGTTGAATCGATTTGCAAAGGTATAATGCTACCACTTGTGCTAACCAAGGATGCTTTTGTCATGTTTGTGCTACTAGTGGCGTCAGCACGAATAAGAATAGGTTCCCCTTTTTGTAGTCCGAGTGATGAGGCGTTATCGGATTCGAGACCGAAGATGGAGGCGTCTGCCTTGGCATAGGTCATGAATGCGGGGTAAGAGAGTTCGCTGGCGGTTGCTCTGTTGTCCAGTACCCCTGACATTTTGATATTGGAGGTTTGCTTGGGCAGGATAACTTGGTAGTCGGTGCCCACAACAATATCGCCGACACCTGTATCGGTTTGTAGTTGTCCGGTAACAGGGTCTGCCATCCAGCCTTGAACGACGAGCCCGTTGGGGTTGGTGAATTTGCCGACGCGATCGAAGTTGAAGTCGCCTGCACGGGTGTAGGAGATGTCGTTGTTGCCGGAGCCGCTTACCATGAAGAAGCCGTTCCCTGAGAGGGATAAGTCGGACTGCTTTTGGGTGAGGGTGAGTGTTCCCTGAGCCATGATTGTGTCCACAGCTTGGAGGTATGCACCGAGACCGACTTGTCGAGGGTTTGTTCCCCCTGTGCTATCGGTGGGCGATTTTCCGCCGAGAAGTGTTTGGCTAATCATATCGGCAAAAACTGCACGACCAGACTTAAAGCCGATGGTATTTACGTTTGCGATATTGTTACCGATAACATCCATGGATTTCTGGTGAACAAGCAGACCGCTTACGCCAGAATAAAGGGAACGCATCATAGTAGTATCCTCCGATAAAAGTGCTCTTTTTCTTGTTTATTATTTGTCAATACTGTGCAGGTGTGGTTGGTATTGGGCACGGTATTCGGTTAGTGTGTAGTGTGTTTTAAGCTACGCCGTTAATCTTGTCGGCAGTAATTGTTTGTCCCGAGCTGAGGGTAAAGTACACAACGCCGCCGATGAGCTCAACACCGAGAACGTTTGCCTTGGTGTATTCGGTTACGGGGAGGGGTGCCTTGTTAGCATCAGTGGCGGAAACGTGGTAAGTATATTCTCCTGTAGCAACATTGTTACCATTTGAGCTTGTGCCGTCCCAGATAAATGAATTCCTGCCGCTAGGTTGTGCTCCAACATTGATTGTATTCACTATGGCACCCTGTTTATTTTTAATAATAATCTCCACATGGCGAGAGTTCTCACCTAAGTCGTAACTGAAGGGGTAATTGGTGGCGTCGTTGTAGTGGAAAGAGTTGCCCGAGTAGGAGATATCTTTGCCCAAAAGAGACGCCGCATCGGAGAGGTTGGAGTAGTTGCTATCGCCAGCGATGGAGGGGATAATGCCGAAGATGGAGTCGGAGGTAATGATGGCGTCGTTCTCTAATTGGTAGTAGGCAACGCCGTCGATGAGCTCTGCAGCAACAATCTTTTTCTCGTCAAAAGTAGTAATACCCACTGGGTTGCCACTTTTATCGGTTGCCTCCATTTGGTAGTAGTAGTTGCCAGAGGGGAGGGGGTTGCCCTCATTGTCGCTTGCGTTCCACTGATAACTGCTAACACCAGCTGTGAGGTTCTCCATGGTACGCTCGGAAACAACGTTGCCAGCTGTGTCAAATATGGTGAGCTTGACATTCTCGGCGTCGCCACTTAATGAGTACTTAATATCGATACTGCTCTGACCAGTGATTTGCACAAGGGAGTTCGTAAAGCGAACAGTACGCCCAACCAACGCCTCAACATCGTTAATGCTCAGCTCGGTGCCTGTGCCAACAGCGGCAAGGAGAGCCATGAGTTGCTCGTTGATACTTGTGAGGGCATTCATTTCGGCACTACCGCTACCGTTGAGCCCGATAATATCCTTCTTGGCAACACGTGTGCCGTCCCCTAGCTCGAAAATGGTGTTGCCGTCGGCGTCGACAGCAACGGAACGAATAATACCCTCAGATACAACAGGGGGGGAGATATCCTTGCCACTTTGGTCGGTTGCACTGACGCGGAAGAAGTATTTGCCATCGGGGAGGGGTGTGCCGTTGGCAGTGCCGTCCCAAGTGTATGAATTGAGCCCGACGGTGGCTGTTACCCCACGTTGCTCAACAACGTTGCCATCTTCGTCAAAAATTGTCAGGGTTGCGGCAGAGGCTGTTTCATCCATGTTGAAGTTTATCCGAGAGGAAACAGTGCCGTTTTTAATCTCCAACGCACTAACGTCGTAGATGGCACTTTTGCCCACAAAGTCGCTGGCTTGGCTGAGTTCGTCAAATTGGTTCATCTGTCCGAATGCCGCCGCCATCAGATCCAAACTCTTGTTCATGGCTTGCATCTCGTCTAGCTGGGAAAAATTAGTAACTTGGCTGGTCATGTCGGTGGAGTTCTCGGGGTTAAGGGGATCCTGAGCTTTAAGCTGCTCCACAAATATTTTCAGGAAGTCGCTCTGATCTAACGAACCGCGATCAGAGGCTTTCTCGAAAACAGGAATGGTTGTGCCGTTCACCTCAACGGAGTTGCCACCGGTGTAAAGTGGTGAAGAGAATGTGCTGTTATTGATAGGCATTGGTGCCCCCTTATGCTTGTGCTGTAAAAGCAGTATTTTTCGTATAAATTATCTGCCCAACCCCTGTGGTATGGGTGTGGGCTGGATGACAACCGTGCCGACTAAGAGTATTTACCCCTAGGCATAGATACCCCTAGGCGAGGAATACCCACTGGAGCTAGCACCCACGTTGGACGGGTCGCCTGAATGGGCTGAGTCGTCGTTGTTATCTGATGACGAACGGCTGTTGATGAACTGACGCCTAGCAAGGGCATCCATATGGGCATTGGCTCCGTTGGAATCGGCAAACGCCTCCCCATCGCCACTACCGTTGAGGTCGAGCTCCTCCAAAGTAATACCGTTCTCAGCAAGGGCATCCTTCAACTGCTGGAGATTATTCTCAATGGTTTTGTGAGCTTGAGGAGTATCCGTCAGAAGGCGGGCATACAAACTGCCGTTACGCTCAACTAACTCCACGTGCACCTTGCCAAGGTTGGCGGGGGTGAGCTGTACCCAAAGACGCTGAACACTATCCTTGCCATTGCTGGCACTGGAGCTGATGAGCTTGCCAAGACGAAGAACATCTTCACCATGGCGAAGGTGTGTGCTTTGGGCACCGTTGGCGTTACTGCTGTGGAGCTGGCGAGACTGAAGAGAAGCTTGGGAAGATTGGGCAAATGGCGACTGGAATAAGGACGACTGAGGGAGCTGTGAACCTCCCGCCATGGCATCAAGTTTGTAGAGGGGGGTGGAGTCGAGGCTAGTCGCTATGCTCATACCCTGACCCTGACCCTGACCCATGGTGGGGCTGGCACTGCTGGGAGCCTGAGAGGTGGGGGAACCACCATCACCCTTGCCACCGAGACGGGCAGAGATATTGTCCCCTTGGGGGAGAACTGAGAGGGGCTTGCGAGTGGATGCGGTGTTGTGGGTTGGGTTGTCGCCATCAGAGGAAACCCTCGCACCGTCAGAACGATCGGAACGATCGGAACGAGAGGAACGTCGCGACGATGAACCCTCTAAAGTTATGGCTGAGTCGCTACGGGTAATACTTGCCTGTATGGACGACTCAGCATCGCTAAGACCACCTAAGCCCGTAACCACAGCACTCGGCGTTACTTGTGCTTGTGTTGGCTGTGCTTGAGCCTGTGCCTGTGTTTGCTGTGCTTGCGTTGCCTGTGTTTGCGTTGCCTGTGTTTGTGTTGCCTGTGCTTGAGCCTGTGCCTGTGTTGCCTGTGCCTGTGTTGCCTGTGTTTGCGTTGGCTGTGTTTGTGTTGCCTGTGCCTGAGCCTGTGTTGCTTGAGCCTGTGCCTGTGTTGATTGTGCTTGTGTTGCCTGTGCCTGTGTTGGTTGAGCTTGTGTTGGCTGAGCCTGTGTTGGCTGTGCTTGCGTTGCCTGTGCCTGTGTTGCTTGAGCCTGTGCCTGTGTTGATTGTGCCTGTGTTGGCGTTAGTGTATCGGCTTGGGGCAAGCCTTTAAGATTAAGAGTGCTATTAACATTACTCGATGCCTTATCTGCTTTCAGGTGGGAAATTTCTTCCCCTTTAGTGGAGTTTACACCTAGCTCCTTTGTTTGAGGCTCTGAGGGCTGGGAAATTTTTTCCCCCTGCGTATCAGTTGTCGCCAAGGTCGCCTGCTTACCCTGCCCTGAGATGGTATTCATCAGGGTATTGAGTAGGGTATTGAGGGGAGGTGTTGCTGAGTTTTGCCCTGTTGTGGCTTTTGTTTGTGCAGGGTTTGTTGCCTCATCCGCCGAACCCTCCGCATTAACTTGTACTGTTACTTGCGTAATGGTTGACGTTATTTTGTCAAAAAGGGAGCTAGCACTGTCGGGTGCGTTTTGGAGTCCCTGTGCTAGTAGGAGCTCAATCTTCTCCATTATGCCCAGTATGTTCTGTGTGTTAGTGGCGTTGATGCTGTTGTTGGTTGCAGTTTGTGTTTCTGTTGCGGTGATGCTTTGGGGTACGTTGACTGTTTCCCCATGGAGAACAGTTGCACCGTTGAGATTGTTTTCGTTGCCTTCACTGTTAGCAAGATTGCTGAGGTTGCTGAGGTTATCGAGGTTATCGAGATTGCCTGTGAGCTGTGTGGCGATGTTGCGTAGCAGATGGATTAGGTATGCTAGGTCGTTTGTTGTGCTGTCCAGTGTTTGGATATTTTCCTGTATCTGCTTATTTGGTATGTCGGCAATGGATACTAGCCAATCTTCGAGGGAGTCTGCTATTTGGTTGATTACGTCCATGGGAGTTTGTGTGCTAGCTGTTTGTGTGTTTTCGGCTTGTGCATGAAGTTTTTGGTTTTCTGTATTGGTGTTTGTGTTGTCAACATTATCTTTTACGGCTACGTCAACAGCTACGTCAACAGCTACGTCAACATTGGCAGATTCTTTTGCGGTTGAGGCAGTTGTTTCCCTTTGGATGTAGTCGGCAAACTTGCGAACGGTAGGGCTGATGACAGGTTCAGGTTTTGGTGTGTTGTTGTGCCCTTTGGAGGTGTATTCGAGGGCGGAAGAGGTGCTGTTGTGTGATGGGGTGAAGGTGGGTTGTTTCTCCCACGACTTTGCTGTTGGTTGTGCGAACGGGTTAGGGGCGAACTGGTTAGGGGCGAACGGTTTTGAGTTGTTTGCGTTTTTGGAGAAGCCGCCGTATGTTGTTTGGTTGTTGAAGTGGTTTGATTTGCTGCTTGGTGGGAGCAAGTACGACAGGAAAGGTGATTTGGAGGGGGCACCTAGCGAGCTTGATTCACTGCTTTTGGGTGGAGTGAAATCGCTTTTTAGGAAAGAGCTATCAATGTTAAATTTCATGGGTTGTTCCCTCTATTCTCTACTGTATTGATGTTGGTGCTTACGACATACACGGTGCCCACACAGTGGCAATAATACTAAGAGCTCAGAAGCAATTACCATGCCAAGAGATTACCATGCCATGCTCCAAAAAGTTGAAACTTCAGTCGGATGAAAAAAACTAGGGTTGGCTGGTGGTGTTTTCCCTGTTTTTGAAGTATAATGGTGGGTAAATTTGCGACTAATGGGGTAGGTGAGCTGGTGGTTGCCTAAAACAATCAGCCCGACGTACGATTACTGATTGCTGATTACTGATTGCCGGTTGCTGATTGCGGTGCTCAGTGCCACACACCCCCTGAGGGAGACTCATGCTTCTTGCTGGAACATTAACAAAACTAGTCGTGAAACCCATGGCAAGAGGTATTGCTGTTGTCATGGCGGGAACCGTTGCTGTGGTCGTTATTGCTTCGGCGACCATGCTTGCTCCGTACGCTAGTAGTTACGGTGCTAGCTACTACTCATACACCGACATTCGATCCCCCCTGCACGAACTGGGGTATGGCGGGTTGTCCTACGCCATAACTCCGCAATACGTTAACCCCTACACCAACCCCATCTCCATGCAGTTTATCAACCACACCGTCATACTCTCTGGAGCCAAGGTATCACTCAACCAACAGGGCGGGACGTACGCCGTAAACTTTCTCCAAGGGAGCGACGTCTACGCAAACAGCATAACCGGTTCGGCGTTGGCAAAGCAACTCAACGACGACGTGATTGCCGCTGGCGAGCTGGATGCCTTTACTACGGTGGTGATTAATCGCAAAGCACTAGGAGTTTACGTAAACTCACGAACAGTACTCTTCCCCCAAGACCTCAAACCGATCCAAAACGCCATAGAAAACGTCGACGAATACGAACCGGTCGCACTCTCCTACGATGCCACCAACAGCATAGGTGCATACTACGGACACTCTGTTAGCTACCTCGACAGTATTTACTTCGGCTACAACCTACAGTTTGTCATACGGCAAACAGCACGACAACTAAGACTAGTAAACAACATCACTAGAGAGGCACTAATAATCGCAAACCCCGACTCAGGAGACAAAACAATACCACCAGTAGGTATGGCACTCCTTGTGGATACCACCATTGCATACATCATGGAAGATATGGCAATATCACCAACATTCGTACTGTTTGCAAAAGATATTGGAGGACAACTCTACTCATTCAACGGACTAACAACCAAAGTGGGGCTAGGCACATCAGTCAACAGCGACATCGGACCCATACACGTTACAGCAGGCATGGAGATAGGAAACATACTGCTGAGCACTCTCACTGTGCCCGAAATGATTAGGGAGATTAAAGCAGGAACGGAAGTTTCACTAGGCAACAGACTAATCTCAGTGCGAGGCGGACTGTACAAATCGCGACCAACATACGGGTTCGGAATATTCTCATACCCCGTATCACTAGACTACGCCAGCTACTATGAAGAAGTGGTGGGCATACCCGCTCTGAAAGGGGACGACGAATTTATCATCAACCTAAACAGACCGGTAACAAGAAGACTTGAACGGCGACAATCCATATCCATGACCATACCGTTTTAACACGGCACACACGGCACACACGGCACACACGGCACACACGGCACACACAACAAACACACAGCTAGGAGCACACACACAATGGCAAACACGCAGTACAACAAAAACACCAACAACACAAAACACAAAACATTAGCAACAACCATAACACTAACACTAATACTCGCCATAAGCATAGGGCTAACATCGTGTGCAACAACATCATCCACGGGGATGGTGGGGGACTCTGTGCTGAATATTAGCGTGTTCCGTACAGCTGACAACCTATCCAAAAACCAAGGGGACGATCCTGAAGCATTTGCACAAAAAATACCACACTCCAAAACACTACAAAACTCCCTAGTAACCTACACCTACGGCCTCAACAAACACGCAATTAATTACGGCGTAAAGTCGTTTGCCACCGACGGACGCTACTTCGTAACACTATTCGAAAACGGAAACATCATCACAAACTCCAATACCTGTGAACAGGTGGACGTTAGCGGCAACCCAAGAAGCATACGACTAAGTGGCGGGGTGCTATCCATCTACACCGACAAAAACAGGGTGGTGGACTTCTCCATTTACGACTGCCAAACACTTGCCGAACGAACCGTCAACGACGGAAAATACACACTTGCAGGAATATTCTCCGTGGTAATATCAGGATCAGACGCACGACTCTACCTCCCCGGATCCATGCAGGTTTACTCCACCATAACCATGCCACAAAGCATACTCGCCATCTACCCCTCTGCCGACGGGAAAAACCTCTACGTACTAGATGAGCGATCAAATATTGCACTCTACAATATCGAAAAGAAAAAAATCATAGATGGAGCACAAATAGGCTACATACTCACAGGGGCGACAGCAAGCTTTGCACACATTACCAACAACAACAAACCCGCTGGTGTACTACAACTTGTCATACCAAAGATGAATTTCCTGCAGTACTACTTCATCGACCTAGAAATAGAAGGGATGTTTTCGCCAACACTAAGATACTCAGGGAATATCGAGGCAAATATGTGCTTCTTTAGCCAAGGCGAGCCAACACTGCAGTGCGACGGACTAGTATTCACAAACAATACGTGGGTGCCTGTGCCCGGAATGAACGACAACTTCGCCTACATAAACAACTACACATACTACGTAAGCAACAACGTACTCTACGCCACCAACCTGAAATACAACTACAAACAAGAAATTAATACCAACTGGAACATACCAAAAGCTTGCATCAGTAGTGGGAATATCTACTTCAAAGATCTGGACGCCATCAACAAAAAATATAATATCCAAAAAGACACACTAACTAAAGGAACAAAACCAAGACGGTGCACAACAGTGTCGTACAACAAAAATACAGCCACATACGAACTCAACGAAAATACCGCATACAACTTCGCACAAGATGTAACACCCGAAAACACAGAAGGGGAACGGGGCAAACTATTCTTACGCAAAATAGGACGATCGTATTACTACTTCTACACGGAAGAGGCGGACAGTGGTGAAACTAACACTAACGCTAACGCCGACGCCGACGCAAACACACTAGTAGCCACAAAAGGTAACGAATAATCATGGCAAACAGAAAAATAGTGGAAACCGTGGAAACCGTGGAAACCGTGGTTGTACCATTCGGATACGACGCCTACGTGAACGCATGCAGGGAGAGTCTGAAAACACAAATACCGTTTATCACCATTACAGACACAATCTACGGCATTGCAGTACCCTACACAACTAGTGGCGGGATGATGAACATGATAGAAAAGGTATGCCACATAAAACAGAGGACGAACACAGAGCAAACAACAGGAACACACAAAGGGAACAACAAACGTATCCCCCTTCTAGTAGGATCCATGGAGCAACTCAAAGGGCTGGGAGTGGTGGACAACACAACAACTGAAACCATGGATACCTACTACCGAAACCGGTGCAACCCACATGCTGGTGGTGCTGGTGGTGTTGCTGGCGGTGTTGCTGGTGTTGCTGGTGGTGGTGCTGGTGGTGCTAGCGGTGTTGCTCTGCCATACACACCCACAACACTTGTGGTGGAGCAAAGAACCAACACACCACTCAATATCTACGCAAACCACGAAGATACATTAGGACAGAACACGCTGGGCATTCGACTAGTTGCCCCCAACTACGACCACTATGCCAACACAGCTGTTGCAAGGGAGTTGAGTCGAGGGATTACTGCCACGGTGCCCATATTCGCCACTAGTGCCAACATTAGCGGTGAACCATACGTGCACGACTGGAAGCACATCCTGCACCTATTCAACGGCATGGTGGGCACACTACTCTACACAGAGGACAGAAGCAACCCCACACCCTCACAGGTTATCTCCCTTGTGGGCAACAACCATGGGGCTCAACTCAGGTAAGGTGCTCAACACGCACAACAGAACCAAACACGCACAACAGAACCAACTAGGCAGGATTATCTACAATGAACCACACAACAACCATGACAGCAACAGCAACAGCTACCCACGCTACCCACGCTACCCAATTCGCCACTAATACGGGGGTGCTGGCGATTGCCTCTTCAGTGGCACTTTGGGTACTGGTCATTGCCACTCTGGGAACACTACTACTGCCACAAACAGCCTATGGGTACGGATACGGCTCTAAAGGTGAGGAGAATGCTCCCATGTACGAGATGCGTGGGTTGTGGATAGCTAGCGTGGTCAATATCGATTGGCCTTCACGTGCAGGTTTATCCCCCGAGAATCAGCGTCAAGAGTACATCGCAATGATGGATTTCGCCGCCGACAACAACTTCAACGCTGTATTCGTGCAGGTTCGACCCACAGGCGACTCCATGTACGCCTCAAACTACCTCCCATGGTCGCACTGGCTCTCAGGACGACAAGAATACCCCGGATACGATGTGCTCCCCTTCCTTGTGGATGAAGCACACAAACGTGGACTAGAGTTCCATGCGTGGATAAACCCATACCGAATAGCTTTCAACGACGCACAGTGGGCGATGATGAGCCCCGCACATATTGCCAAACGTAACCCCGATTGGGTCATCAAATACGGCGGAAAATACTACTTCGACCCCGGTAACCGAGACGCTAGCCGTTTTGTCATCAACGCAACACTCGAACTTGTACGCAACTACGATATCGACGCCATACACATGGACGACTACTTCTACCCCTATGCTAACGGTGGGGAGTTGTTTGACGATGAAAAGTCGTTCGCAAAATACGCCAAAACATCCATAAGCAAAGACGACTGGAGGCGTGCAAACGTGAACCGATTTGTGGCAGACCTATCGAAAGGGATAAAAGGCACCAAACCTTATGTGAAGTTTGGCATCAGCCCGTTCGGAGTTTGGCGTAACAAAGACAAAGACAAAACAGGATCGGACACTCAAGCAGGACAAACAAATTACGACGACCTCTACGCCGACACACGCTTCTGGCTGCAAAAAAGGTATGTGGACTACATGGTGCCACAAATATACTGGGAATTCGGACACAAACAAGCCGACTACAAAACCATATCCGACTGGTGGAGCCGTGAAATAGGAAAAGCAAAAGGACGCACACACCTCTACATCGGACACGGAGCATACAGACTACTAAGCGGGGCAGGACAAAAATGGTCGGCATCAGGGGAACTAACACGACAAATATACTACTCGAGGGGAGACAAAAATATCCGCGGAGGTGCATTCTTCTCAATATCATCCCTAATGAACCAACCACCAATATTCCAACTGCAATTCAAACGAAACAACTACCCCTACAAAGCACTAGTGCCACCAATGCCATGGCTCAAAGTTGCCAAACCAAGCAAAGTAAACAAAGTGGAAGTGCTCAACTATGCAGAAAATATGACAAATAGTAGCAAAATCAAACAAGGACAACGCATCGTTATCACTGACAACGGACAAAATAGCAACAAATACTACCTCCTCTACAAAGCACCAAAAGGGAAAAAACCACTCAAAAAACCGCAAAACATACTGGCAATACTACAACGAACAGGGAACACAACCGAATACACTCACTGGACGCTAGACAACTACGACTACTACGTACAAGCCATGAACCGAAACAACGTACTCGGAAAATTTCAAGAAGCCGAAAGGGGACTACCGTTCGCAATTGTAGAAAGATAATTATACCAACAAAAAAAATAGATTGACCAGCACATGAAGCCATGTTATAATTAAGATTATATGTAGAGTATCAGATTTCAACGCATGCTAATACCATGCTATTGCCTCTAAATTATGGATCAGTAACCCCTCTGCTATTGACGATACCATTAAATACTCTATACATTAAGTTTTACTAGGAGGATCAAGTATTATGTCTCAAAAACATATCGTAGTTGTAGGTACTAGCTTTGCCGGTTACACAGCTGCCCTAAAGATTCGCGAAGGGCTCGGAGCAGAACACAAAATCACCGTCATCGATAGGCAAGACAAATTTGTCTTCATACCCTCATTAATATGGTACCCATTCGGTATTCGCAAAGCAAAACAAATTAGCTTCGCCGTTTCACCCGTGTACAAAAAAAAGAACATCGACTTCATGCTCGATGAAGTACTCTCTTTCGACCTCGACAACCGTACGGTAATCACCGAAACAGGGAAAGTCCCTTACGATTACCTCGTTGTTGCCACAGGACCAAAAGTGGACTTCGCCGCTATTCCAGGACTCGTTCCAGGGGAAACAGCCAACTCCATCTGCACAATCGAACACGCTGAAGAAGCAAAAGACTCATGGGAAAAATTCCTGCAAAACCCCGGACCCGTTGTTGTGGGTGCCGCTCAAGAGGCTGCATGCTTCGGTGCCGCATACGAATTCGTCTTCAACGTACGCTACCAACTCAAGAAAAACAAACTACTCAAAAAAGCACCAATACACTTCGTAACATCAGAACCATTCCTAGGACATTTCGGAATTGGCGGATTTGGCAAAGGTGCAGCAATGTGTACCATGATGTTCAAAAGAATGGGGATTACTGGACACTACAATACCGATATCAAAGAAGTTACCAAAGATAGTGTTATACTAGGCGACGGAACCAAAATCGACTCGAAATACACAATGATTATTCCGCGATTCAGAGGCGTAGATGCTGTTGTTAACTCAAAAGGACTCGCAAACCCCAAAGGGTTCATCCCCACAACAGACGAATACCAACACGTTGACTACCCCGAAGTTTACGCAGCGGGTATTGCTGTTGCTGTTGCTGCTCCATTTGAAACACAGTTCGGCTGTGCTGTACCAAAAACTGGCTACCCTAGTGAAGTTATGGCAGAAGTTGCTGCACACAACATTATTGCCGACATTACAGGCGAAGGGGAACGTCATCAAAAAGAATTTGCCGACATCGATGCGAAATGTATCATGGACGCAGGAAACATGGGTATGATTATCCTTGGCGACAAAATGCTTGGCGAACGCAAAAAAGAGAAAATTATTCCAGGACCATGGGCTCACTGGGGCAAATTGGCTTTTGAAGCGTACTTCATGTACACACGTCGTAGGGGTAAAGTTTAACGCCTCCTAAAGGATTATTCCAAGCCTGTCGAGGTTGCAACGTGGTTGTTTCTTTGGCAGGCTTTTTTGTTACTACTGTTATGAGCCTGTCGAGGTTGCAACGTGGTTGTTTCTTTGGCAGGCTTTTTTGTTGCCGGCGAGTCTATTTGAGGTTGAAAAAATCCTTCATGAACGATAAAAAGTTAATTTTTTTTTACCATACAGGAAAAAAATTTACACAATCAGTAAGAGAAAAAACCCTACAACGTAGTACCAGTAGGCTGGTAAGGGGTATGAAAATATTTTAAATTAAAAATTAAATACTTGTTGACTAAGTAATTTTTGGGGCGTAGTATCGATTCCAAGGCACGAAGAGTAAAAACCTTACGGCACTATTGTTAAAAAGTTGCTAGAGGGTTACAAAAAAACTTGGAGGGCGTGAACTATGAAAAAAATACTTATGGTATTTGCGGTGATGCAGATGTTGGTAGTTGGGGCAGTATTTGCCGAAACAATGGAAGTGAAAATGTACATGTTGGGCGAAAAGAAAATGAAGCCCATCGGAACAATTACCCTAACTCAAACAAAGTATGGAACAGTTTTCACCCCTGATCTAAAAGGATTGCCTCACGGTGTTCGTGGTTTTCATATTCTTGAAAATGCGGACTGCTCTAATACTTGGGACAAAAAAGGGAAAACAATCCTAGGTGGTGCTGCTGGCGGGCATTATGACCCAACAGGAAAAGCTATGCATGGTGCACCTTGGATGGAAACTAGCCATATGGGCGACCTACCTACAATCTACATTGACACCAAAGGACGTGCTACAATGCCAGTTCTTGCTCCACGTGTTTGGATGAAGAACTTGGGCAACCAATCCCTCGGAATCACTATGAAGAGCGACAACTACATGAACAAAAACATGGGTGGCGGGGGCGAAATGATGGCATGCGGTGCTTTTTGGGCTAAAAAAATGATCAAATAATAGCACTACTGCGATCATCATTGTAGTAAACTAATTGAAACTCTAACCCCCTTGTGTGCCTTTCGAGACTCACAAGGGGATTTTTTATGCAAACTTAGAACAAAATAACAAACAAAACCCTTGATTTTTTATAAATCATGCACTATGCTACGTTAGAGTTTTAAATTACTCTTGCCAATTTAATACTGTCGCCCTTACGACAGTCCGCCCACAATGCAACAGTTACCGTTGTGAGCCCGCTTTCTAAACATCTCAATAAGGTGCAATCCTGCACACTTGAGCGTTTGCCAAGCACTTGAATTCTCTAAGAGTATAACCGATAAACAACTAGTCAGTAGTGCCAAGTGGTAAACATAATTTACCAAACGTGCATGTACGTTGGCTCTGACGTTGGTTTGCAAAACTATAGAGAATGACAGTGCATACTCCCCACAACATAAACCTGCCATATCTTGCGTAAAACAAATCACCATTATCGAAAAATAACAAAGAGCTCAAAAAATATAACACGTGAAACGTGGCGTGATGAGACATGAGCGTATGAAACATAGATGACACATAGACGACACATGCTCCATAACATCGCACACAAAAAAAACAAAAGGACACAAAACAAATGGAAAACTTCAATACATTAGGACTCCCTGAAGCACTCAGCAAAGCTCTCGAAGACCTCGAATTCACAACACCAACACCCATACAAGCACAAGCAATACCGCCAGCACTAGAAGGACGCGATATCCTCGGATCAGCACAAACAGGAACAGGCAAAACAATCGCCTTCGGAATACCATTAGTAACAAAACTCATGAACGACTCCAGAGGATCAGCACTAGTAATGGCTCCAACAAGGGAACTCGCAACGCAAGTAATGACACAACTACGTGCCATTCTCGGACGTAACCCAAAAATCAAAACAGCACTCCTCATCGGAGGAGAATCAATGCAAAAACAACTACAACAACTAAGAAACAGACCACGAATATTTGTAGGAACACCCGGACGAATCAACGATCACCTCGAAAGAGGAAGCCTAATTCTACACGACACAAGCTTCCTAGTGCTCGACGAAACAGACCGAATGCTCGACATGGGATTCTCTGTGCAAATCGAACGCGTTATCAAATTCATGCCGAAAACAAGACAAACACTACTCTTCTCGGCAACACTACCAAAAAATATCGTACAAATATCAAACAAATACATGGTCAACCCTGTTCGCGTCGCAGTAGACGCAACATCCTCGCCAGCACAAAACATCAAACAAGAAGTTGTACATACCTCTGAATCAGAAAAATACGACAAATTCCTCGACGAACTAAACACAAGGGAAGGATCAATAATTGTATTTGTCAAAACTAAGTACGGAACAGAAAAAATGGCACGAAAACTATCAGCCGAAGGACACAGTGCCGACGCCATTCACGGTAACCTAAGACAAAATAAACGGGACAGAGTAATCGCCGCTTTCCGTAAACAAAAATACCGCATACTAGTGGCAACCGACGTGGCTTCAAGGGGACTCGATATTCCACACATCGAACACGTAATCAATTACGACCTACCACAATGCCCCGAAGACTACATACACCGCATAGGACGTACGGCAAGAGCAGGGGCAGAAGGCTCCTCTGTATGCTTCGTTACACCTAGCGAAAAAGGGAAATGGAACGCAATCGACAGACTGCTAAACCCCGGAAAGAAATCAACGTCCTCCAAATACGGAATTCGACGCATGGGCGGGAACGGAAATGGTAACAGTAGTGGTGGCGGTGAAAGTGCCCCAAGAAGAAGTAGCAGTAGAGGAAGCAGACCCGGTAGCCGCTACGACAACAGAAGAGATAACCGAGACACCGACGGCAATCGTTACGACAGCAGAAGAGACTTCGACGGTAACAGACACGATAGCAGAAACGATACCGACGGCAACCGTTACGATAGCAGAAACGACACCGACGGTAACCGTTACGACAGCAGAAGGGACAACAGCAGTTCCAGAGGCAGAAGCAGTCGCTACGATAGCAAACCATCCAACGGAAGGGGACGACGCACAAGGGGTGGCAGCAGTAGTAGGCGTGCAAGCTAACGGCACACAGCACACACCGAACGGCACACGGCACTAGCCAACGCCGAACGCACACGGCACACGGCACACGGTAACCAACGCCGAACGTACACGTACTTTGGGGGGCAACATAGCCCCCCTCTTAGCTCGCGACGGCTACCCAAGGGCAAACACTGCGATTAGCCCGCTACGATTAGCTCGCGACGACTACCCAAGGGCAACGTCGAGGGACATCATCACCAAAAAACCAACGATGAAACCAAAAGACGCACGACGACCATTAGTCGACTCATGAAACTCCGGAACAAGCTCCTTAATCACGAGAAAAACCATGGCACCAGCAGCAAATGCCAACGCATAAGGCAAAATCGGCTGAGCGATGATGAGTAGTGCCACACCAGCCAACGCCGCAAAAAACTCCACCGAACCCGATGCCTGACCAAAAAAGAACGACCGCTTGCGAGACCAACCGTAACGACGCAAAGGCATGGAGACAGCAAGACCCTCAGGGATATTTTGGATGCCGATACCGATACCCAAAGCAATAGCCGCAGCTACATCAGAATAACCCAACGCTGCAGCACCAAAAAGAACACCGATGGACAAACCCTCAGGAATATTATGGACAGTAATGGCAGAGATGAGAAGAGTGGCACGACGAAAACCCGGTGTAGTATCCCGCCTGCTCATAATGTAGTTCTCCCAACGGTAAAGACCGATACTCAAGGCCTCAATGAAAATAGCACCAACGGCAAAACCCATGGCAGGAGGAACAAACTTCCAAGTACCCAAACTATCGGATAGGTCGATTGCAGGGGAAAGGAGAGACCAAAACGAAGCAGCAATCATCACGCCAGACGTAAACCCGAGACTAAGATCGAAAAACTTGACAGATACTGTTTTGTTGAGAAAAATAAATGAGGCACCAAGACCGGTTAAGCCCCATGCAATGCCACCAAAAATAATAGCATTTAAAAACGGACGACTAGGATCAACAAGCTCTGAGAAAAACATACAACCCCTTAAGAGCACACACCATATTGACCACCATACATCGCAAAAAAAGACTTGCACACTAAGCATTAAACACAGGCTTAGACACAGAGACTGAAGGGGCAACGCGTGGTTACATAAGTTCACAGACCCTGCAAGCTTACGGATTGATGGTGCCACGAACTATTATATCTAATTATTATACTTGGATAAAGTGAATTAATCCAATGATAGTATAAAACTATTGATAACGCAAAGTCAAGGGGAAACACCAAACAAATCAAAAAAAATACGCCAACACTTTACAACACGACTAATATTGATATATAATAACGGTTTAGTTGGCAACATAATAACCAACGCAAACAATGCACAAATAATGCACAATACAACAGTACAAATGAAATGAAAAATATATCCAAAGGACGAAATAACAATGAGCAGTAACCATTACGATACGCTGGGAATCACAAAAAATGCCTCCCAAGACGAAATAAAAAAAGCATACAGAAAAAAAGCAATGAAATACCACCCCGACAAAAATCAAGGAGATGCGGTGGCTGAAGAAAAATTCAAAGAAGCAAGCAAAGCTTACCAAGTATTAAGCGACGAAAAAACACGTGCTCAGTACGATCAATACGGCGACTCATTCGAAAAAATGCAGGGAGCAGGAAACTTCTCCGCTGGAGACATGAACGATATATTCGGATCGTTCTTCGGTGGCGGTGGTGCCTCCGTTTTCGATGGCTTTTTCGGCGGACACTCAAGAACACAAACACAAAACAAAGGACAGGATATTGAAGGAAGCTTCGCTATCACTCTAGAAGACAGTGTTTTCGGCACAACAAAAACAATAACAGTGGACACGCAAGAAGCTTGCGAAAGCTGTGGCGGATCGGGGGCGAAAGCAAACAAATTCAAACAGTGCACCGGGTGCGGTGGTCGAGGTGTGCGTATGGTAGCCGCTGGACCATTCCAAATGGAAACAGCATGCTCACAGTGTGATGGACGAGGGAGCATCCCCGAAAGTGCCTGCAACAAATGTCGCGGTGCTGGACTCATTCCCAAAACATCCAAGCTGGAAGTCAAGATACCAAAGGGGATTGAAGACGGAACAACACTGCGACTCGCTGGCAAAGGGGCTGCCGGACGAAACAACGCTCCCAACGGCGACATGTTCCTGCACATACGAGTGGAAAGACACAAAACTTTCCGACGTGAAGGGCAAAACCTTGTGGGAGATATCCCCATAACTTTCACGGACGCTATTCTGGGCAACAAAATAACAATCGACACTATTCACGGCAAGGAAACCATTACCATCAAGGCGGGAACACAGCCCGATGACGTGATTCGAGTGCGGGGCAAGGGTGTAACAATGCTGAGATCTAAGGCTACAGGGGATCTCCTACTCACTGTCAAAATCCTCATCCCGTCAAAGATTTCATCAGAAGAAAAGGTGCATGTGGAGTCCCTCAAAAACTCTCTGGGAGCACAAAACTACAAAGCAAGCTCCTTTTGGGGGCGAATGAGCTCCATGTTTAGTTAAAAATAGATTGCAGAATTACGCAAACGCAGACGCAAACGAGATAGGTACTGCCAAAAGGGGAATGTATGGTCAGGGTTAGCAGCAGTGGAAGTAGCACGCAAACCATTGCACTTGTGCTCGTGCTAATACTCGCCATGGTGGGCTCCACGGCTCTTATGGGGTGTGGCAAACGAACTACACCCATTCCGAGAACACACTTCAGCGTAGATCCGCAGCAAAATGTAGTCATCTCACGCAAAGCAACAGGCGTATCCATCGAAAACAACAACGAAGAACTATTCCTAGTGGTTTACCGCACGGAACTAAACCTAACATCACCTGTGCCAACAAACTCGTATCGCAAAATTAAGAACCTTGACCCCCTATCAGAATTTATCGACCCCAACGTTGTAACAGGACAATACTACGAATACGCCATCGTATCCATGGACATAAGCACAAACACCGTCTCAGCACCATCCTACTACCGCATAAAATACTCCCCAATGATCTCACTCAAAAACGTAACGGTTACCTCAAGCCAAAACAACACAACCATACTCACGTTTGCCCAAGACGAAAACATCTCGGAAGTTGACCTGCTCATAAACAACAACGAACGACTTGTCATACGAAACAACGAAGTTGAAATACGCATACCCCTCACAGGAATCAACAGCATTGTCCTCACACCGTACGACAAATACTCAAACCCCGGAGCAATATACGCAATACACCCAGCAGGGGGGCAACGGGCTGTATCACAATACTCAAGCATCACACAGCTTGTTGTAAGATCGGCAGATAGCACGCTTATCATTAAGTGGCTACCAGTCAACCAAGCAACAAGCTATCGTGTGGACATAATACATTTTGGCAGATCAGTTGTATCCAAAACTAGTATCACGCCTCTGGTGAGAATCAACATAGGCAACTACATAGACGACAAAGGGTGTGTAGACGTCAAAGTTGTCGCACTCAAAAATGCAAGACAGCTCGACGCCAAAGAACAAGCCTTCTGCCTAGAATAAAAACTTAAAAACAAAACTACACAAGGAGAAACCATGTTAACTCTACTCATTTCATCAACGGTGGCACTAGCTGCCGGAGGATCGTTCTACTACCTAAACCCAACAATGGCGTTTAACCAATCGTTCGCCGTAGGGATATTCCTAGTACTATTCTTCGCACTCAACTTCCTCATAGGAAGAAAAATATACCGCAAAAGCAACGCAATAATCGGATCAATCGAAACCGATATCCGAAACAGCAGAACCGACAACGCAATAGCAAAACTACAGTCCGCTTACTACCTCGCAAAATGGCAACCCATGCTCAAAAAACAACTGGACAGCCAAATAGGAACACTAAACTACACCGTAAGAAAATTTGACGACGCCAAACCGTATCTAGCAAAATCGTACAAAGCACAATGGGTATCACTATGCATGTACGCCGCTTTGCTCTACAAAGAAAAAAATTACGACGGAGCAATGGAAGTAATGGAAAAAGGTGTCAAGAAATTCAAAAAACAAGGCTTCGTACACTCATTCTACGCATACATGCTCGTGGAAAGAGGCAACAAAGACAAAGCACTACAAGTGCTAAACAAAGCTAACGATAAGGTTAAAGGCGACAAAGTGCTAGCCTCAAACCTCGCTGCTGTAAGAAATAACAAAAAGTTGAAAATGCAAAACTATGGAGCAATGTGGCTGCAAATGCACATGTCGAAACAGGTGGGGGGGATGCAAAACTATCAGATGCACCTCATGAACCAACGCTTTAAACGCGGATAGGGGCACGCACGCTACGCCACAGGTGGCACGCACGCCACAGCTACTCCACAGGTGGCACGCACGCCACAGCTACGCCACACAGCTACTCCACAGGTGGCACGCACACCACAGCGACACCACAGAGCTACGCCACAGGTGGCACGCACACCACAGCTACGCCACAGGTGGCACGCACGCCACAGCTACTCCACAGAGCGGGACGCTTCCGACGCCATGAAGCTGTCCAACTTTTGGCACAAATCAACATAGTCAGAATAAGTGTCGAAAACGCGGACAGTTTCACCGTTGCGGTCGGTGTAGCACAGTGTGGGGTAAAGACCGACGCCCATGTTACGCTTTATCTGTACACCATGGTCGAAATCGCTCAGTGATTTGTCGGAATTGTGGTACTCCACGAATAGGTCGAAATCCAACGTGTTGCGTGCGTGGTCGTTTTCCGCCATGAAGCGGTTGAATATTTCAAGGTTGTCGTTTGGGTTGAGTGCAACAAGTGAGTGGTAGAAGAAGCAGTTGCTCACGTGCTGTGAGTAAGCGTATTCTAACTGAGGTGCTTGGTGTTTAACGCTGTAAATGCTTCGCCCCGCCCATTGGCTAGAGAGGAGAGGTTTTTTCTCACGGATAAACGTTTTGTAAACCTCGGGCACAGTGGCACACGTGCGATTGTAGAGTGATGCTTCGAGCTTGTCCACAACGGGGAAAACATTGCTGGCAACGCCGTCTAGGGAGTCGTACAGCTCACCATGGTGCATTTCAAAGTTAATACTATCTTTGTAGGTATTCATCGCTTTGATAATATTGGTGTAGGTGGCGTTGGAGTAGCCACAGTGGGTATCGTGGAAGTAGTGGAGGGTTGGTAGTTGACTAGTTTTACTCATAGTCATGGACTCCTATTATTATGAGCTCGTAGGAGCTAGGCAGTGTGGCTACTTAGCATTGATAAGCTCGCGATAGATGCTGTATGTATTGTTATCATATGTATAGGTTTCTGTTTCGAGTACGACGGTTCGCAAACTGTCGTTGAAGAAGGACTCTAGCGAGTATTCAAACCGAGGCGAGTCGCATTCTAGTTGGATTAATTTTGTTCTGTAGTTGGTGTTGTCGATTAGAGTTGTTTGATTGGATACAACTTCGCGACGACACAACCTACTGTCGCTGGAGACGTTGATAACATTGATAACAGTCCCTATTTCCATGTTGCTGGGGTACTGGGAGATGAGCCCTAGGGGCATGATATCTTTGTCGTTGTAGAATGCGTATCGGTTAGAGTTTGGTATGTAGTAGCCGCAGAGGTAGCGGTTATCGTTGTCGTCTATGGAGATGAGCCGACGTGTGTTGTGGAGAATTTCGCCCTCAAAGCTTTGCAGGGAGATGAACTCCTGAACACACTGTACGCCGTAACGATTGGTGATGTAGTCGCCGTAACTAATGGATAGGATGTTTTCGGATATTATTTCGTTGTTGTAGGTTAGTTTCTCGTAATAAGAGTAGTGTTTGGAAAGGTCATAGGAGTCGCTATTCATTTGGGTGTAGAAAAATGTGGATGCCAATGCGATGATAACGACGACAATAGCTGAGAGGGTAAGTTTATTCATGAGGGGTGCAGGCTCCAATGGTTGTGGTTTTGAGCGTACCGTTTCAGCCGTGCTGTTGTTGAGTGCGGGGGTGTTGTTGAGTGTACGAGGGTGGGGTATCGGCTAGTAATAATGGCTAGCGGGTTAACGGTGGGGCAACTCATGTAGCAGGTTGTTATGACACGATATTTTCAACTGGTTACTAATATAACATAAAAAACAATAAAAAACATTCATTTTTTCAGAGTGCAGGAGAAAAGGGAGTTGAGTGTGCCCGCTGTGTTTGGTGGGAGGCGTGCCCGCTGTGTTTGGGGGAGGGAGGCGTGCCCGCTGTGTCTGGGGGAGCTGAGAAATAACTTGCAACTTTTCTGAAATTTTAGCTTGACAAAGGGGGCGTTATTTGCTAGTATTTGCCTTGGTACTTTTAGAAAAGCGACTGGCAGGTTTTGCTTTCGCATAATAAATTAATTTGTACCGTTTGTAAATTTGTTCCCCGGTAGCTCAATTGGCAGAGTAGGTGACTGTTAATCACTTGGTTGGCGGTTCAAGTCCGTCTCGGGGAGCTTTTTTCTTTCCACCCCCCCCCGTTTAAGCGTTCCCATGTTAAGCGTTCCCATGCTAAGCGTTCCCATGCCAAAACCTCCCCCTCAGAAAAACATCACCCCCCCCCGAACACAGAAATTTATTCCTTATTGACTAACACGCTAATGTTCGTGTATCATACTAAGTAATGCACTGCGTCTGAGTATCTGGCGACGTAAATTAAATAACAATCAGGTGAGATAACTAACATGTCCATGGATTTAAAAGTATTGCAAAACGATATTAACAAAATAAACCTAGATCTACTAAACAAACTAGATCAGCGTTCAGCACTCATCAAAAAATTCAATGCCGACAACGCTCGCCAACAGCGTAACAACAGGCTAAACAAAAAAGATGAAAACAACACTGGCGACAGCGAAGGCAATCAACAAAAAACAACCACAAAAACACAGCAAGCTAACGTGGACGTTGTCTTTGACGCAACACTCGCTTCGGCAATGGAAAAATACTCAGGCTCATACACAGCCGCACAAATGAAAACCATCGTCGACGCCATCGACAAAGCCACGGACACACTAACAAACAAAGGCGTTGTCGTAGGGTTCCTAAATAACCACAAAGATGCCCACAAATCCATATCACAAAAAGCATTCAACTATATCGTCGAAACCGACTTCTCCCAAGATAGCGACGAACTCATGGACAAGCTGGAAAACGGAAATATCGATTACGCCGTAGTGCCAACCATATCCGGCGGGGCTTACTACCACGCAAACATTGTGGAATACCTTGTCGAACCACACTTTAGCGTACTCAAAGAAGTCAACATTTACGACAAAAATACAGGACACAGCGGATTTTTGGTTCTAGGATCACGCCCAGCAGATGCACAACAAACACTGATTACAGCCGATGGCAAAAAACCACAAAACAACCGACGCAGAGGACAACGTGGACGTGGACGCAACGGGGGAACAATCAGCCCCACAGCACCAAACCCATACAAAAGCCTTATCCTAGCGTTTGCCATTGTTGCACCACAAACCATTGAACGAACAATAGCACTGCTGGAAGGTGCCGGTATCACCATGGAAGAACTCCACTCCCTGAAGCTCGCCTCTGGAAACTACTTCTACATAAAATGCAAACCAAGTCGAGAAGTTACAAATATTAGCTTTGTGGAAAGCAACCTGAGAGCCATTACGACGTCCCTGCATATTTACGCTCTGTAGTTGGCGGGTGCTGGTGAGTGCTGGCGTGTTGCTGGCGGTTGCTGGCGGATGTTGGTGAGTGCTGGCGGATGCTGGTGAGTGCTGGCGGGATGCTGGCGGATGCTGGTGAGTGCTGGTGCGTTGCTGGCGGATGTTGGTGAGTGCTGGCGGATGCTGGCGGGTGCTGGCGGGATGCTGGTGAGTGCTGGCGGATGCTGGCGGGATGCTAGTGCGTTGCAGGCGGGATGCTGGCGGATGCTGGTGAGTGCTGGCGGATGCTGGTGAGTGCTGGCGGGTGCTGGCGTGTTGCTGGTGTTGTTCTAAGTTTCTGGCGTTATGTTTTTTGGAGTGCTTTAAGTGTTGGGATTTCAGGCCGGAAGCAAGCGGACACGATTTTTACGCGGTATCATCATGCCTGCCCCCGACAAATCCATAACACACCGTGCTCTTATCCTTTCTAGCATGAGCGTTGGCTCCTCCTTCATTGTCAACCCCCTTGTATCCAAAGATACGACTGCCACCATGGATGCTCTTCGTGCCCTTGGTGTGCAGATTAGCCAAAACCAAATGGGCACAACTGTTGTGTCGTCCGGTTATCAGCATTTTACTGAGCCACGTGGCGTTATTGACTGTTGTAACTCAGGCACCACAGCACGCCTTCTTGCTGGTGTTTTGGCACCGAGTGCGTTCACTACGGTTTTGACGGGGGATGACTCCCTGCGTGGCAGACCCATGGGGCGTGTTTCAACCCCTTTACGTGCTCTAGGTGCGAATATTTTTGGCAGATCTGATGCCACTCGCCTCCCCATGTGCATTGCCCCACACTCAGCACACTCAGCACACTCAGCACACTCAGCACACTCAGCACACTCAGCACACTCAGCACACTCAGCACACTCAGCACACTCAGCACACACAGCACACTCAGCACACTCAGCACACTCAGCACGTAACTCCTCCCCCGAGGCGACCACGACCATTGTTTTGCGTGGTGAAGTTCCGTCGGCTCAGGTTAAGTCGGCGATTTTGCTGGCGGGTATTCAGCTTGATGGCAAGACGGTTTACGAGGAGCCCGTGGGGCATGGTAGTCGCGATCATACCGAGCGTATGCTCCCCATTTATGGTGCTGACGTTTCCATTTCGGACGGTGCTGGTGTTGCTGGCGGTGTTGCTGGCGGTGGTGCTGGCACTAGTGGTTTGCGGGTCATTACTGTTTCCGGTGGTGCCCCCCTTGTTGGCACCGGCGTTCACATCCCTGGGGACATATCTTCGGCGTCGTTTTTCATTGGTGCAGTATTTTTGTGGTCAGGGTCTTCCATCAAGGTTCAGGGTGTTGGCTTAAACCCGACACGTATCGGTTTCCTTGATATTCTGGTTCGTATGGGTGCAGATTTGAGTTATGAGATTGTTGGCGACTCCCTTGAACCGTCCGGATTTATCGATGTTGAGCATTGTGAGCTCTCGGGTGTGGATGTTTCCCCTTTGGAAGTTTCTGCCATGGTGGATGAGATACCTCTTTTGATGATGCTTTCTGTTGTTGCGAGTTCACCGATAACTATTCGCGGTATTGGTGAGTTACGCCTCAAGGAGAGCGATCGCATTAAGTCCATGGTGTCGAATTTGGCGAAAGTTGGTGTTGAGTCGGAATTCTTTTACGATAGTGCTGGCACGTCTGGCACGTCTGGCACGTCTGGTTCGGTATGTGAGTCCATTGTTCTGCACCCCCGTCGTCGCGAAGGTGGTGCATTTGTGGGGCTACCATCTTCGAGCACCGTCGTTCTTGAGTCTTACCACGATCACCGCATTGCCATGGTGAATATTCTTCTTGCAAAATACTTCCATGACAACATTGCTGTGGACGACATTACCCCTTTGGAAGTTTCGTTCCCCGGTTTTTTGCAGAAGCTTTCCACCTTGGAGCGGTCATAAAATTATAATTAGTAGAGCAGATACAACTAGGAGGACAGGATGGTAGTAGCAGTTGACGGACCTGTTGGCAGTGGTAAAAGTAGCATATGCAAACTTGTTGCAAAAGAGCTTGGTTTTGTGTATTTAGATTCGGGTGCGATGTATCGGGCTTCAGCGTACATTTTGCAACACCTCAATCTACATATTGACAACCTTTCAGGTGCTCTAGAAAAAACAGTGTTTACATTTTCGGATAATGGTGGTAGACTTAGTGTGTTTATTGATGGCAAAGGTGTGGACGTTACAGATCACATTCGTACCCCCGAAATTTCGGAAATAACATCGTCATTAATAGCAAAAAACACCGCCGTACGAGAGATTTTGGTTGCCAAACAACAGGAAGTCGCACGCATGAACGAAGCTGAAGGGGTATCCCTCATTGCCGATGGGCGAGACATGGGTACAAAAGTTTTCCCCGACGCTCAATGCAAAATATACCTTGATGCGTCCCCTGAAGTTCGTGCTCAGCGTCGACTCAAAGACTATCAGCGTCAAGGACTGGACACAACCTTCGAACAGGTGCTGAAAAATCTTATAACACGGGATCATGACGACACTACTCGCGTCGAATCACCACTCATGGTCGCCAACGGAGCTGTGGTCGTTGATACATCAAATATGACGCTAGAGGAATCGATACAAGCAATGATCGACGTTATTTCCTCCAAATAGGCTTGGTTAAGTAGTATGAAAGTAGTAATGGCAGAACACGCCGGATTCTGTTTCGGAGTACAAGGTGCTGTGGAAAAAGTTTTTGAGCACAGCAACAAAGGTGAAAAGCTTACCGTTTTAGGACAGCTAATTCACAACCGACACGTAAGTCGTGATCTCGCCAACGCTGGTGTGGGCACCATTTCCAACACCCATGAAGCAAATACCGACGAAACCGTTGTCATTCGTACCCATGGTGCCACAAAAACAACTTACGACGAACTGGACAGCAGGAACATCAATATTATCGACGCAACCTGCCCCTACGTTACAAAAGTGCAAGTTGTTGCCCAAAAATTTGACCAAAACGGATTCAATGTAGTACTATTCGGAGAACGAGGACACCCCGAAGTTACAAGCATCGTTTCATACCTAGAACGGACACACTACGTTGTTGAAACTCTGGAAGAGGCACAACAGCTCCCACACATGGAACGGTACGCACTCGTATCGCAAACAACACAAAGCAAGGTGGCTTTCCCCGAAGTTTCAGACGTTGTTCGTGGCAAATGTAACCAGTTTGCCGTCAGCAACACCATTTGCAACGCCACCGAACTAAGACAAAACAGTGCTGTGGAGCTGTCCAAAGAAGCCGACACCATGGTTGTTATCGGCGGCCGCAACAGCGGGAATACACAACGACTAGTAAAAACCTGTGAAAAATACTGCAACCGCGTTTTTCACATCGAATCTGTTGAAGATTTGACCAAAGATTTATTTATAAGCAGCGAGTTTACGGGAGTGACTGCAGGAGCATCAACCCCGGACTATATAATTAGTGAGGTGATGACCTTTTTAGAAGGTATGTGAACTATGGAGAATAATTTAGAAAATTTCGACCAACTACTGGAGCAAAGTCTTAAGTCATTTAAGATTGGAGATTCTGTCGAGGGTACTGTTACCCAAATCAACGGAGCTGAAGTAATACTTGACATAGGCTACAAATCTGAGGCTGTCATCGACATCTCTGAACTTGAAGAAGAACCCAAACTAGGCGACACCATCAAAGCCAACATTCAAGGTTTCAGCAACGTTTACGTTGACCTTACTCGTACGCCGATGATCAAAACCCAAGCACTCGGAAGCATTGAAAAAGCCTTCGAAGAAAAAACACCCGTGGACATAGTCGTGCGACAAGAGGTAAACCAAGGGTTCCTCGTCAACGTAGGGCCGCTACAAGGATTCATGCCCGGATCACAATCACCACGTGGAAAAGATCCCATCCTAGGCAAAGCATACAAAGCACTAGTCATCGACTTCAATAAATCCAATGGCAGATTTACCGTCTCAGTAAGGCAGTTCAACGCAATCAATCGTGCCAAAGAACTAGCAGCATTCTTCGAAACACTAGAAGTCGACGCCGTTCTCAAAGGTACTGTCCGCTCAATTATGCCATACGGTGCATTCATAAACCTAGGAGTAACAGACGCTCTCGTTCATATCACAAACATGAGCTGGGGACACGTTGCCAGTGTGGACTCCGTATGCAAGGTGGGGGACGAACTAGAATGCAAAGTTATCAGCTTTGACCCCGAAACCAAAAAAATCGACGTAAGTCTCAAGCACATGACCACCGATCCGTGGGTTTCTGCTGTGGATGTTTACCCCGTTGGAACAAAACAAACCGTAACTGTTGTCTCCTCTGGACGTACAGGGTACATTTGCGAAATCGCCGAAGGGGTTACAGGCTTCCTAAAACACGACGAAATGGACTGGGTGAAAAGGGGTGCCAACAAAGTGAAAGTAGGAGACACCGCCGAATGCCTCATTTACGACGTGGACAAAAATAGGCGTATGTTCTACCTATCACTAAAACGACTACTCGACAACCCTTGGGAAACAATGGCAACCGAACTCCCTGAAGGAACAGTTTTCGACGGCGAAATCACCAACATCACCACTTTCGGACTCTTCATCGCAACACCATTACGCGTTGAAGGACTCGTACACATCAGCGATATCTCTTGGACAGAAAAAATCGAAGACCTCAACGCACTCTACAAAATTGGCGACAAAACAAAAGTCAAAGTTTTACGCGTCGATACCAAAGCTGAACAGATCCGACTCGGTATCAAACAACTGGAAGACAACCCATGGAAAACCGTGGACACATCCAAACACAAACGTGAAATGATAGACGTAACCGTTGTCGAAAAAACTAAGAACGGTGCAGTTGTCTCCATCAAAGGCACAGAACTCAAAGGCACCATACCTACCATGGATCTCACCACACCACTCGATAGTGTGGAAATAGGTGCCGAACTGTCAGCAATCGTTGTATCCTATGATCAACGTAGCTCCGAAATACTACTTTCCACCAAAATGGTCGAAAAAATCGAGTCGGGCAAAGACGTTAAAACATACCTTCGCACACAGGCAAAAGAGGAGTCCAGCTCCGACTTTGGTAACATATTCAAAGACATGCTCAAGTAAGTTAATCCTTACGGAAGGCAACGTTCGAGGGGGAGTAGCCACGCAAATACGGCACTCCCCTTTTTGCTAAAAGTTTGACGCTTTTGTACACAATATTTGAACTAATACAGGAAAAAATCCTCCCTTATCTGTGGACGCCAATATTTTTTAGGTACCACAGTACATACGGAAACAATATTTTGTAAACTAAGGAGCGTTATTTATGAACGTATCAAACGGCAAAAAAACCTCTATGATTATGATTGCATCGTGGGCGTTTGCTATCCTATTCCTATTTATACTACTGAAGATTGTAATCGCGCTCACAGCAACCGATACCCCAAACTCATCCACAAACCTAATTACAGGCGTGTTCTCCAGTGGCGACTCTGTTCAAAAAAATTACGAAACCAACGGCTCCCCATCCATCGTCCTTTTGACCCTCGAAGGTGTTATTACGGCTAAGACAGCGAAACAGATTGTCGACGCTTACAACAACCTTAGCGAAGACGATGATGTTGTTGGCGTAATTTTGAACGTGAACTCCCCCGGTGGCGGTGTTTCTGCCAGCGAACGCATACGTATTGCAGGTGAGAAGTTTGCGAAAAACAAACCACTGTACGCTTCTGTTTATGAAATAGGTGCTTCAGGCGGGTACATGTCGTCCCTCCCAGCGTCCAAGATATACGCTTACCCCACATCTTTGGTCGGCAGCGTTGGCGTTATCTCCGAATCCTTGGAGGCAACAGAGCTCCTTGAGAGGCTAGGGCTGAATTACACCATTGTAAAAACAGGTCAATATAAAGCTACAGGGAACATCGCCCACAAACTAACACAGTCGGAGCTAGATAACTCACAAGAGCTCATCGATTCCCTTTTTGCCGAGTTTGTAAAAAATGTTGCCATTGGTCGAAACATGACCACTGAAGAAGTACTTGCCCTCGCTGAAGGTCAAGTATTCACAGGCACACAAGGGATTGAAAACGGATTGGTTGACGAACTAGGCGATTACGACGATGCCTTTGAAACTATGAAAATGAGCCTCAACCTCACTGACGAAGAGAAAGAGGACGTTTCACTAGTTGAATACACAATACCCACTCAAGGGCTAGGTCGCTCACTGTTAGGTGCTGCTTCATCCGTTGCCGGCATTGCAGAGGAGTTCAGTAGTGCGTTTACATCGTCTGCTTCGAGCTCAGCACCAGAATTTCTTGCACCCTAGGTGTTTCTAGGTTCCTAGGTTTCTAGGTTTCTAGGTTCCTAGGCTCTAGGTTCCTAGGCTCTAGGTTTGCAAGTTAGTCAATTAGTACACATTGAAATACAGCTCACAACGTCGTATGGCAATACCTATCACCACTTGTTTAGGTTTGCTGTGCGACGTTTTTCGTTGCCCTAATGTTACTTTCTGTACAAAAGTAGAGTTATTTATGCTACAATGTTTATTAATTGTATGGATAAATAGGGGCACCACATGTTTTCAAGGGTAAATACTGCTGCATTAATAGGGATTCAAGGTGTAGGGGTTAATGTTGAAGTGGATATTTCATCTCAGGGTTTGCCGGGGTTCTCCATCGTTGGACTAGGGGACAGTGCCGTACGGGAAAGCCGCGACAGACTTCGCTCAGCACTCAAAAATATGGCACAATCGCAACTATTCCAACGCCCCATCACCATCAACCTCTCCCCTAGCAGTTTCGCCAAAAGTGGCACCCATTACGACCTAGCAATGGCAGTGGGATTGGTGTGTGCCAGCGATGACGACCTCGCAACGTCGCCCATGTTGGAGAGCAGTTTTGTCCTCGGTGAGATAGCCCTAGACGGCACACTGACGCCTGTGAGTGGTGTTTTGCCCCTTGCCATGTATGCCAAGAATGAAGGGTTTCAACAGATACTACTCCCGCAAAGCAATGTTGACGAAGCAGCTTTAGCCGGTATAGATTGTTACGGTTTCAAAACACTTCATGATGTCGTACTATTTTTCCGTGAAGGTGGTGGCAAGGGTAACGGCAACGGTAACGGTAACGGTAACGGCAACGGTAGCGGTGCGACTAGCAGTTACACATTCGTACCGGGTCGTACCCATGGGCACGATACCACTGTTTTGCCGGAAAACACTAACACTACTCAAGGCAACGGTCGCTTTGAAAACGACTTTATGGACGTGAAGGGGCAGGATATGGGCAAACGTGGTGCCCTGATAGCCGCAGCAGGTATGCATAACCTTCTGCTCATCGGCCCCCCCGGTAGCGGCAAAACCATGATAGCGAACCGAATACCCCACATCATGCCCAACATGACGATGACGGAAGCCTTGGAAACAACAAGCATCTACTCGTTAGCAGGGTGGGAACGTATCGCACACTCGGGAACTACTCGCAGTGGTGCTGGCATTATTACGCGTCGTCCGTTTATCGCTCCCCACCATACTTCTAGCTCGGTGGCAATTGTTGGAGGTGGCAGCAACGCCATGCCAGGGAGTGTTTCGTTTGCACACAATGGTGTCCTATTTTTAGACGAGTTTTTGGAGTTTGGTCGTGCTGTTATCGAGGTTCTTCGCCAACCCATGGAGTCGCGTAAAATACTGGTTTCACGTAGCAAAAGAGTGGTGGAGTACCCCGCTAGCTTCATGCTAGTCGCTGCCAGCAACCCTTGCCCATGCGGACACTACCAAGACTCACAAAAAGAATGCCTATGCCCACCGTCCGCCGTACTCAGGTATCGAAGCAAACTGTCGGGACCCATTTTAGACAGGATAGATCTCCATGTAAAAGTACACTCAGTATCGGTAACAGAGCTCATGGGGGAGCATGGCAATCACAACAATGCCACCAACAACACTGGGAACAGGAATGACTCCACAGAGATGACCTCCACTGCCATGAAAATACAGGTGGACAACGCTTACAATATGCAACAAAAACGGTTCGCCGCAACAGCCATTAACCACAACTCACAAATGTCATCCGCAATGACAAAAGAGGTATGTATCCTCAGTAAAGAAGTACACAGCATTCTGCACAAAGCTGTGGACAAATACGGATTAACAGCACGGGGGTACGACAAAATACTACGAATATCAAGAACAATCGCCGACCTCGACCAATCCGAAAATATACAATCCATGCACGTACTGGAAGCTCTTCAGTATAGATTGACAGATTAGTAGTTTATCTATGGCGGGCGGTGCAAGTATGGCAGGTGGAGCAGGTGGGGCAGGCGGTGCAGGTATGGCAGGTGGAGCAGGCATGGTAAATGCGGACGAAAAGAGTATCAGGGGCAACAGCGAAGATACTCACAAGCAAGAACATGACGACAACAACCGTATGCCGTGGTCTGAATACGAACATGGTACACGCGAACATGGTACACGCATGCCTGAGGCAACCACCGACCACCTCGAAAGGGGAGAAGACACAACAACAACCATAACAGAGAGTGCCGAAAACCATAACAATCAGGAGATAGCCCGACTACTGAGTAGGATTAACTCGTCGAAACTAGCACCATCGCCAGCACCTGAGCCATCGCCATCACCATCGCCATCGCTAGTACCATCACCTGAGCCATCACCTGAGCCATCGCCATCGCCATCACCATCGCCATCACCATCGCCATCGTCAGCACCTGAGCCAGCACCGAAACCACACCACCTTGGGCACCGTCAACGCCTGAAAGACCGCTTCCTACTAAACAGCGAAAGCCTAGCCAATTACGAAATACTAGAGCTTCTCCTAGGGTACGTAATACGTGGCAGAGATGTGAAACGGGAAGCAAAAGACCTAGCCAAAGCATTCCCCGACTTATCACTCATACTGCAAGGGGAGTTCGCCGAAATACGTGGACTAGGCACTGAAGCCGAAATATTAATGAAAGTCATAAAAGAGTTTGGGGACAGGATAGATAGGCAAAAAGGGCGAAAAATAGTGTACATCCGAAGTGCCATGGATTCGTACAACTATGCCAAAGGCTTCATATCGTTCCAAAAACGTGAAATATTCATTGTGCTACTAATGACCAACGACAACGAACTACTCGGACACAAAATCATGAACACAGGCACAGCAGACAGGGTCGCCATCTACCCCCGAGAAGTTATTGCCGAAGCAATAAAGTTTGGGGCAAGTCGCATTGTAGTTGTCCACAACCACCTCGGCGGGAGCCCCCAACCATCACCACAAGACAAAAAACTAACCTCAAAACTCAACGACGCCTGCAATGTTTTAGAGATATTCCTTGTTGACCACATAATAATCGCAGAAGGAACGTACTACTCATTTCGCGAAGGGGGCATGCTTTAAGTACCTTAAACGATTAGCGTGCGTGGTAATATCTATTGATTTTTTCCGTTTTCCTTGCTATACTTATGTTTTAATTCTACTTGAAAAAAGAAGTATTGTGCTTTACAATATTTAGCATGGGGAAGGGAAGCTATATTTTACCGATATTCTTATCCATAACCAATGCTTGCAATTATATATTTTATTACGATCTGGAGATAAGCTTATGAGGAAAAGTGAAGACTACGGTTTTAACAGGCTTGACGTCAAAGACGTACAGGACGGAAACTATTCCAAAGCACTGAGCAACGCTCTGAACCTATTAGAAATATTTCGCACAGATGAAGAACTCAACGAATTCGGCGTAACAGAACTATCCGAAATGCTCGGACTTCACAAAAATAACATTTTCCGCATACTATCCACTCTCAGAGACAACGGCTTCATCGAACAAAACAAAGACACCGAAAACTACTCCTTAGGAGTAAAAATCCTCAACATTGGGCAAATCTACATCCACAACCTCAACATACTCAAATCAGCAAAAAAATACGCCCGAGAAGTTGTAACACTCACCGACGAATCCGTTTACATCGGCGTACTCAATCGCTCACAAATCGTTTACCTCGACGTTACCATGACATCCAACCCCATTCGTGTTGTATCACGACTTGGCAAAACACCACCATCCTACGCCACATCCACAGGGAAAATACTCCTCTCAGAACTCAGCAACGACGAAGTTCGACGCATGTTCCACAAAGTGAAATTCACCCCCTACACCGACAACACGATTACGTCCATCGACGACCTCATTGGCGAACTGGAAACCATACGCGAACAAGGGTATGCCATCGACAACGAAGAACTCGAAGAGGGTGTATACTGCATTGCCGTACCCATCAAAGACTACCACAGCCGTAGTGTGGCATCCTTCACAATCATCGCACCATCATTTCGCGTTAACGACTCCTCCCTAACGAGCATCCTGCCACTAATGCAAGATAGAGCACACCAAATATCCAAGGCTCTAGGGTATTCCGGCTCATAACCAAACCCTGACACCGTTGTGGATAAACCCTTGGCAAATACCTAGTCAAGCTCATTGCAGGTAGCTTTTTACCCTACCACGTCGCTTTACTCGACCCTTACGAGTGCGTACAAAATTCGTTGCAATTTCCTGCCTATTTTTATAAAATAAATTGCTGAGTCCAAACCCTATTACAAGTCTGGACTCACATTAACCTATAACCAATAACTAACTAAACTTTAATATTTGGAGGATTATATCTATGTCTACATTAACGCCTTTGTACGATAGGGTACTGGTAAAGCGTTTCGAAGTACAAGAAAAAACCGCATCTGGGATCTACATCCCTGACAGTGCCAAGGAGAAACCATCAGAAGGGGAAGTACTCGCCGTTGGATCCGGCAAAGTAAGCGACTCTGGTAACGTTGTTGCACCTACTGTTAAGGTTGGCGATCGCGTACTATTCTCGAAATACGCCGGCACTGAAGTGTCATTCGGCGACGACGAACTCGTTATCATGCGTGAAGACGATATTTTTGGCATCCTTTCTAAGTAAAAAACTTTAATACAAAATATATAAACATGGAGCACTAATCATGGCAAAAAAGATTACCTTTTCCGAAGAGGCTCGCCAATCAATCTTGGCAGGAGTCGACAAACTCGCTGATGCTGTTAAGGTTACCCTTGGACCCAAGGGGCGTAATGTGGTCATCGAACGCAAATTCGGATCACCAATAATCACCAAAGACGGCGTAACTGTAGCAAAAGAAATCGAACTCGAAAACCCGCTGGAAAACATGGGAGCACAACTCGTACGCGAAGTAGCCTCCAAAACCAACGACGTAGCCGGTGATGGCACAACAACAGCTACAATACTCGCACAAGCAATCTACCGCGAAGGTGTCAAAAATGTTGTGGCTGGAACAAACCCCATGGACCTCAAAAGGGGCATTGATAAAGCCGTTTCAGCACTGTCCGAACAACTACAAAAAAATAGCAAACCCATATCCAACGACAAAAAAGAAATAGCACAAGTCGGAACAATCTCTGCCAACTCCGATACCGAAATAGGCGACATTATTGCCGATGCCATGGAAAAAGTGGGCAACGATGGCGTTATCACCATTGAAGAAAACAAATCCATCGACACCGTACTCGATGTTGTAGAAGGGATGCAGTTCGATCGTGGCTACCTCTCACCATACTTCATCACCGACTCCGACGCAATGGAAGCCATACTAGACAACCCTTACATTATCCTCACTGAAGGCAAAATAAGCTCCATGAAAGACATTCTGCCCGTCATCGAACAGATAGCAAAACAAAGTGCCTCATTCCTCATCATCGCCGAAGATGTTGAAGGGGAAGCGTTGGCAACCTTGGTGGTGAACAGATTACGCGGTACGCTCAACTGTGTTGCCGTTAAAGCACCAGGGTTTGGAGATAGACGCAAAGAGATGCTCAAAGATATTGCAACACTCACTGGAGGCTCAGTCGTATCGGAAGACCTCGGCACAAAACTCGACTCGCTCACGCTGGAAGATCTAGGACGTGCCAAAAAAGTTGTCATCGACAAAGACAACACAGTCATCGTTGAAGGTGCCGGTTCGCAAGAGGATATCAAAGCTCGTGTCGCACAAATCCGCTCGCAAATCGAAGAAACATCTAGCGATTACGACAAAGAAAAACTACAAGAACGACTCGCAAAACTTGTTGGCGGTGTTGCTGTCATCAAAGTGGGGGCTGCCACTGAGTCCGAAATGAAAGAGAAAAAAGACAGGGTGGAAGATGCACTAAATGCAACACGTGCCGCTGTGGAAGAGGGTATTGTTGCGGGCGGTGGTATTGCGTTGGTTCGTGCTGCCTCAGCTCTGGACGCACTCTCCAACTTGCCTCAAGAACAGCAAATCGGCGTGGATATCATACGCAAAGCCATCGAAGCACCTATGCGTTATATCGCCGAAAACGCTGGCATTGAAGGCTCCATCGTCGTTTACAACGTGAAAAACAACACATCACTCAACTACGGCTTCAATGCTGCCACAGGGGAGTACGTTGATATGATCGAGGACGGCGTTATCGATCCGACGAAAGTAACGCGTAGTGCACTGATTAACGCTGCCTCTGTTGCTGGGCTGATGCTCACCACTGAAGCACTGATTACTGATATCCCCGAAGAGAACCCGCCTGCAATGCCGGGTGGCGACCCTATGGGCGGTATGGGTGGCATGGGCGGTATGATGTAGCAACGCAACGCACATGACGCGACGCAACGCACATGACGCAACGCAATGCACATGACGCAACGCAACGCACATGACGCAACGCAACGCACATGACGCAACGTACGAAAAATACCTAGCCCGACACTTCTAGCTTGCGTATGGCTTTGTAACAACACTTACAGAGTCATACGCAAAAACTCTTCAGCTGGTTTCGCACCGGGGTTTATTGTTGACGCTACTACATAATTATAAATGTGTTATAAATACGGGAGGAGTACAATGGGAGTTCGTTTTTGGAGAAGGGTGAAAATTGCACCAGGTGTAACACTAAACTTGAGCAAGAAAAGTGCATCGATGTCATTCGGTCCGCGAGGAGCAAAGTTTACCGTAGGTCCTCACGGGAAAAGAACAACCATAGGGGCAACAGGTACGGGGCTTTTTTACACTAAGGTTCATTCCAAAAAGAAAGGCACCAAAACGCCATCCTCATCCTCATCGCCATCCTCATCGACATCGCAAGCAACACACCCTGACACACTAAACCTAGGGTTTTTCCAAAAACTTAGCACTTCAGAAGAGGAAAAAGCTCTGGTTGATGGATTGCGTGAGATATCTTGTGGCAATGAAGGTGCTGCCCTAAAACACCTCGAGCAAGCAACTAACCTAGCAGATGCAGCATACCTTGCGGCCGTCATCTCTCTAAACAACAACCAGCTAGACGATTCCGAAAAATATTTTCTGATGGCCGAACAAAAACACCAACAGCTTGGCACCTATTTCGACAAATACGAAGTGAGTGCCATCATGAGCCTACCAATCACAAGGGAAGTGTACGTCAAGGTTGACCCGAACCTAAGGGGCGTATTACTCGGGCTAGCGGAGGTGTATCAGGCTCAAGGTGCGTGGCAAGATGCTGCCCGTTGCCTTCAAAGATTGCGAAAATCCGACCCCGACGATGTTGCGGTAAAGCTATCCCTCGCTGAACTATTGATGGAAGCACACCCCGATAGCAAAAGTGTTAGCCAAAGCGTTGTGGAGATTGCCACAGAGATGGGGAACGAAACAGAAGCCGACACAGCACTGATGCTTTACAAGGGGAAAGCACTAAGGCAACTAGGGCTAGCAACAGCAGCACGAGACACACTAACAGCAGCGTTGCGTCGCAAAAAAGGTCGATCCAACGAGCTGTTACGATACCTGAGGTACGAGCGTGTGCTGGTTTACGACGATTTAGGACAGAAAACTCGCGTCCGATCTGAGCTCGAAAAACTTTACGCCGAAGATCCAAATTTCGAGGACGTAGCCGAAAAACTAGGACTGTAGAACCTTGCTCTGCCATCACAGAGACGTGCAATAACTTACCCTTTCGAGGCGATTATGATTTTAGGTATGCCTAGCGAATTCGCTCTGCCATCACAGAGACGTGCAACAGCTGACCCTTCCCCTGACACGCCAAGAAACAGTGTTATATTTTATGCGTGGTGTTGCAAAATACTGCTAGGGTGGTATGCTATGTAAGCAGAGGTGGGCAATGAAAACTGTGGGGCTGTATTACTACTCTGGTGCGGGTAACACAAAATTTGTAGCACAAAAAATAAGCTCTCAACTTAAGAAGCTCGGCTATGACGTGAGATTGATTAGAGTCAGCCAGACGAGTGTTTCAACTGTTTTTCAGGATGCAGACATCTATATCATCGGGTTCCCGATATACGGTTTAACGTCCCCCCAATTAGTAAAAGATTTGATTCATCAGATAAATGGCAAGGGCAAGCCTGTGGGATTTTTTTGCACCAAGGCTCTAATCGCGGGCAATTCGATCCAAGAGTTAGGGCAGCTAAGTGGTATAAATACTGTTGCTAAGATGGAGTTATATATGCCGGCGACGGATATGCTGGCTTTTCTGGCTTATCCCCAATCGTTTACGGAAAAAGTTATAAAATTTGCTCACTCCAGAAGGATCGACAGCAGGGTAGAAAAGTTTGTTGCCCAAGTGTTGAGGTCGAGCCCTGTATCTGTTAGGGGCAAGTGGTATGTTCCCCTATCTTTTTTCATACCTCGAAAAGCAGTGGAAGCGTTTCACGGTATGTATTCGAAGTTTATTCCGCAGTTTTACTCTCAGGTGGATACCTGCACCAAGTGCATGAAGTGTGTTCGGGAGTGCCCTCGGGACAATATCTGGATGGACACACATGGGCATATTCAGTTTGGTGCAAATTGTGATGTTTGCCTGCATTGCGTGCACCACTGCCCCCCTCATTCGATTCAAGTGGGCAGGTCTACCCTTGGTAAAACTAGATACCGACGCCCTAGCCTCAAGTAGAATACGCCTTCAGACGGACTGCTCTGCCATAGCGTTTCCCCTTGCTAAGATGGTGCTGTTGTGCCAAGAATCGATGGATTCGTCTGTTTTAATTCCTGTACATCATATGAGAATGGTGTTATAGTATACTCTAGGGTAGAAATATCGTTGAGTTGCTGCTATTCCCTCCCCCGAGAACAAATCATACTGAGCACGCTGTGGGAAAAGCGAAAGCAATACTCCTCAATAATACTAACACAGTTTTAAAAAATGAAATAAAATATGAGCAGTAAGATTGATCAGGAAGGCATCAATAGTGCATGCTGATACAGAAGATATTCTTTGGTGCAAGGTAATGTTCCTCGACCACTAAAGGATGAGAGAAGTAAGGGGCTTGCATGGGTAATACTTTCAGAATACTGAGTATTGATGGTGGAGGGATTCGAGGGGTATACCCCGCTCATATTCTTCGCTGTATTGAGGAACGCCTTCAGATAAACCTGTTCGAAAAGGCGTATGGGTATATATGGGAACACTATTAAAGATCTGGGGAATGATGATGCATATGTTGCCCCAATAAATTTGAAGTAATTGTCATTTAAAAGGAGACTGGGCAAATGGTTTCATCTACAACAGAGTGGTTAACTCAAAGACCAAAGTGGTTGCAAGTCGCCGCCAAGCACCTGCTTGAATCCGGAGATCTGAATGATGCCACTATTTTAGAACTGTCATTGCTGTGTCGGCAGGAAGCCAATGATGAGTTTCCTGATATCGATTGCAGCATCCCAGCCGGGGTTTTGGATACGCATGATTCTGAAGAAATACGTTTACGCTCCATCAGTGAAGTTGCTGGGGTAAACAAGCTGGCTCCTCGGACGCCACTCTATTTTGGCGAGAGCAATATGGCTGTTGTCTACGGTCTTAATGGCTCCGGCAAATCCGGCTATGTCAGGCTTTTGAAACATGTTTGTGGATCCCGTGATAGTGTCCGTGGTCAACTGCATAAAAATGTATTTTCTACAGAAGAAATAGCTCAGAAAGCGAAAGTCTCCTTTCTCAAGAACAGTACTCCGACGGAATATGAATGGGCAGGCGGCTCGGAAGTGTGCGACGACCTTTATTCCGTTGATATTTTTGATACTTCATTTGGCCGGGTCTTTATGGGGAGCGAAGACGAGGTCAGATACGAACCTCCGGTCTTGTCCTTTTTCAGTAGATTGATCGATGTTTGCGAGAGAGTTGCTGGAAAGCTTGATGCCAAAATCGGGACACTAAAATCAAAAATGCCGAGCATATCAAGTGCTCTCCGTGGCTCCACTGGAGCTGCTTGGGTTGAAAAACTCAGCTACAAAACAACGACTGAAGACGTTGAATCCAATTGCTCTTTCTCGCCGGAAAATGAAACAGAACTACAGGATCTTCAGAAAAGAATTTTTGAAACATCTCCCGCTGACAAAGCCAAACAACTCAGGACTAAAAAAAGTCATGCTGATGCCCTTATTAGTGATGCCCAGACTTGCCTTAATCAACTGTCTGATGAGAATTGCAAAAGAATCATCGTTGCCAAAAAGAAATCCATTTTGAAAAAATCGGCCGCCGATGCAGCGGCAAAGGATGTGTTCAACGGTGTAAAGCTCGAAGGCGTTGGATCTGATGTCTGGAAAGAACTATGGAGTGCTGCACGAAAATATTCTGAAGAAGTGGCATATATCGGACAGGAGTTTCCCCATGTTCAGGATGACTCTGTCTGTGTACTGTGTCATCAGCCTTTATCTGAAGAAGCCAAGCAACGGTTTACCACTTTTGAATCGTATATAAAAGGAGAAACACAAAAACAGGCTACAGACGCAGCCAGAGATGCAAAGAAAGCAATTGATGCTTTGCCGGATATTCCTAGTGCCGAGGCTCTGAAAACAAAAATTGACGCTGCTGGTATTGAGAATCAGGAAATTATCAAGGCGCTGAATGATACCTTCACTACTCTTCAAGATAGAAAAGCAAAAGTATCGTTACTTGATTCAGAAGATGCCTTGGGCGTCGCCAACCAATCCCCTCAATGGATTGAGGAGGTTCGCAAGATTTCACAAGACTATGAGGACAGTGCCAAGAAATATGAAGAAGATGCAGAAAATGATAATCGAGTTGAGTTACAGGGCAAATTAAAGAACCTTCAGGCAAAGAAGTGGCTCGCTGAACAGAAAGTAACAATTCAGGAAGAGGTTAATCGCCTGCAGGCTCTCGATCGACTTCAGGAAGCCAAAAAGAAAACCAGCTCCAAAGCACTATCCAGGAAAAAGGGAGAGTTGGCAGAGGCTCTTATCACAGATGCTTTTGTTCAACGCTTTAACCATGAGCTCAAAGCCTTAGGGGCATCTCAGCTGAAGGTTAAACTCATAAAGTCCAAGGTTTCTAAAGGCAAAGTCCTTCATACCCTTCAGTTGGATGGAGCCAACCACAGTCTCAATGAAGTCCTAAGCGAAGGAGAGAACCGTATCATATCGATTGCGGCATTTCTTGCTGATGCCACAGGAAGGACTTATCCGGCTCCATTTGTGTTTGATGATCCGATTTCATCCCTTGATCAAAATTACGAAGAGGCAGTTGTTCGACGTCTCTGTTCTATCGCCTCCAAGAGACAAGTCATCATATTCACTCATCGACTCCCACTTTTGGTGATGGTTCAGGACTATGCCAAAAAGGAGAACATAACGCCTGAAGTAGTATATATCCGAGAAGAATCATGGGGAACTGGTGAACCGGGAGATATTCCACTCCAAGTTAAAAAGCCCATAAAAGCACTCAATACGTTAACCAATGATAAGCTTCCAAAAGCAAGGAAACTACTTAATGAAAGTGGCGTTGATGCTTATGAAACAGAAGCGAAGTCTCTCTGTAGTGAATTCAGGATTCTTCTTGAGCGAATGGTGGAACTCGAACTCTTGTCGGGTGTTGTCCAGCGGTACCGACGGGCAATAAATACGAAGGGGAAAATTGAAAACCTACCCAAAATCTCTGAAGCGGACTGCAAATACTTTGACGATTTGATGACAAAGTATTCGAGATATGAGCACCCCCAGCCACCTGAAGCACCAGTTCAACTTCCGAAGCCAGATGAGCTTGAAACAGACTTTAACGATTTAAAAAAATGGCAGGCGGAATTTAAAAAGAGGTTGTTGATGCCAGCTCTGAAGTAGTCGTCTATGCAAAGCTCCCCAAAGGTTTTTTCATCCCCACTCCTGTCGGTAACTATAACCCCGACTGGGCTATCTCATTCAAAGAAGGTGCTGTTAGGCACGTTTATTTCGTGGCAGAAA
>CAMZNJ010000003.1 GCA_947313825.1 uncultured Deferribacteraceae bacterium
CCACAACTTCAGCCATAACAACCCATACTAATGGCGATGTCAATTAAAAATTTAGAAACTAGGGCATATTTTTTACTATGGAACCTGTGGGGGCACACACATGCACACACGGCACACATGCACACACCTGCACCCACCTGCACACACCTGCACACACCTGCACACACCTGCACCCACCTGCACCCACCTGCAACCACCTGCACACACCTGCACACACGGCACACACGGCACACACGGCACACATGCACGCACGGCACGGCACGACACGCACACATGCACACACGGCACACATGCACGGGCACGCAGGCGGGATAATTTTGGGAAAGGGGCGAAAAAAAGTGGCTACCCGCAAACACTAATAATGCGAGTAGCCACCAACCAAAGCACAATGAAAGGCACGATGGTGTAAGTTATGATGATATGGGCAGGTTATTTTTTGCTAATATCAAGGTTGTAGAACGCCTTCAAGCCGGGATAATCGGCGATAGGTGTTTCCTCGTTGAGCTCCTCTTCGATGCGAAGTAATTGGTTGTATTTTGCCACACGGTCGATACGGGAAGGTGCACCAGTCTTGATTTGACCAGCGTTTACAGCAACAGCAATGTCGGCGATAATGGCGTCGTCAGTTTCTCCGGAACGGTGCGAAATAACGGCAGTAAACCCAGCACGTTTTGCTGTTTCGATGGCATCGAGGGTTTCAGTAATGGTGCCGATTTGGTTTACTTTGATGAGGATGGAGTTGGAGATATTGTTGTCGATACCCCTTTGCAGGCGTGTTGTGTTGGTTACGAATAGGTCGTCCCCGACGAGTTGGATTTTGGAGCTGAGTTTGTCGGTGAGCTTTGCCCAGCCATCCCAGTCGTCTTCGTGGAGTCCGTCTTCGATGGAGATGATCGGGTATTTTGCGACCATATCTTCGTAAATGGCAACAAGTTCTTCGGCGGTGATAAGTTTTTCGGGTGCGGATTTGAAGAATTTGTATTTGCCATCTTCGTACATTTCGGATGCGGCAACGTCCATGGCAAGCATAACATCTTTTCCGGGTTCAAAGCCGGATTGTTTGATTGCGTCGACAATGAGTTCGAGTGCTTCTTCGTTGGATTTCAGGTTTGGTGCGAAACCGCCTTCGTCGCCTACACTTGTGGAGTATCCTTTGGCATGTAAGACGTTTTTGAGGTTATGGAAAACTTCGGTACCCATGCGAAGGGCTTCTTTGAATGTTGGTGCACCAACGGGCATAATCATGAATTCTTGGAAGTCCACAGTGTTGTCGGCGTGTTTGCCGCCGTTAATGATGTTCATCATTGGCACAGGCATTTGGTGTGCGAATGTGCCTCCGAGGTATCTGTAGAGGGGTAGCCCTAGTGTTTCGGCAGCGGCACGGGCAACGGCCATGGATACGCCAAGGATAGCGTTTGCACCGAGTGAGCTTTTGTTGTCGGTGCCGTCGAGGTCTATCATTATTTTGTCGATGGTTTGTTGTTCGAATATGGAGAGTTCTTCGATGGCTTCAAAGATGGTGGTGTTTACGTTTTGCACGGCTTTGGAGACACCTTTGCCCATGTAGCGTTTTTTGTCGCCGTCGCGTAGTTCAACAGCTTCGTGAACACCTGTGGACGCACCGGAAGGAACAGCAGCACGACCGAGAATGCCGTCGGAAGTTACAACGTCAACCTCGATGGTTGGGTTTCCGCGTGAGTCGAGAATTTCTCTGGCTCTAACATCAATAATAAATGACATATCATCACCTCTAAAATATGGTTTAAACTTTGTGAGTTTTGAGTCTCAGCAAGTTTTTTTGTGTAGTTTTGTGGTTATTTTAATTGTGGATAGGGGGGGTATCTTGCCCCTAACGCAACCATATATATTGTAGCACTAGTATTGCAGTTCGTCAACAGTGTTCCCAAGAAATATTAACTATTGTTGTTGCGTAGGGTTGCTGTTGTGCGTGGTAGTTGTTGTGTTTTTCTTGCATTTAATATTTTATGATAAAATTTACTAATATTACTTGACTCATTTTGAATAAGGTAATATGATATGCTTAGTAGAATATTTTATGATTAAAGTTGGCTAATATTTTATTATTAATGAAGTAGCAGGTGCGATGTTTTCAAGGAGGTTTAGTGTCCGCCATTTAAATGCAGTAGCTGGGGTACAGTTTAGGGAGGTGCTGATTTGCAACGCAACGCACGATGTACGCACGACGCAACGCACGACGTGCACACAGCGAACGCAACGCACGACGTGCACACAGCGAACGCAACGCACGACGTGCACACAGCGAACGCAACGCACGATGTGCACACGACGCAACGCTGACAAGGGGTAGTATTTTTCGGGGTTTCTATGAACACAAGTATTAATGATAACGAGGGGTGTTTTTCTATTGGAGTGGTGTCGAAGGTTTTGGGACTGCACCCGCAGACGGTGCGGATGTATGAACGCTTGGGCTTTATCACTCCCCAAAGGTCGAAAGGGGGGACACGTCTTTACAGTAGAAATGATCTGGTGAGGCTTAGGTATGTTGTGCACCTTGCAAAAGTAGAGGGTGTGAGCAAATCTGGCATTGCAATTATATTGAAGATGCAGGAGCAGATAGATGCTTTGGCGTCGCAGGTTAAGTGTTTGGAGGGGGTGGAGGCTGATGTTGCCAAGTAGAACGTAAGACGTAAAACGTAGGGTATGGGATTGGTGCAGTTGTATTGGCTGTTGCGGGGTGTTGCAATAGCTCAATAATATTTTCTGGTCGGGGTATTGAAACTGCAAAATTCAAGCCTATATTCTTAATAAGTAATATTTATCGACACACTTTGCCGAGGGGTAAAATAGTTGTGATTGATGTGCGGGCTTAGCATTGTTGGGGTAAACCTGATTGCTAAGCTGATAAGGGGAAATGCTATGTTGCGAGATAAGTTTGAACACGACGGAGCAGAAAAACACGACCAAAAACCCACAAACAATACTGATAGCAGTGAAGATATCGTAAACTTGAAGACTGAAGGGGAGGGGGGCAACTGCTTGCTGTCCGACTCAATACCTGTGGACGAGGTTGCTCCCCATAATACTCACGGTGCTCACGGTGCCCACGATGCGAGTAGTGCGGATATTTTCTTGCGTCATAGTGGTAACGAGAAAGGGGATATGCAACCGGGAGCTTCAGGGGGGACGCACCGATTAAACGCAGGTGCCACAAACGTGGACGCCTTGGCAAACGTGGACGCCTTGGCAAACGTGGACGACCTAGGCTTGGACGACCTAGATATGGATGTTCTAGACGTGGATGCTATTCTGTCGGATACGTCGGTGAATAGCATGGATAGAATGAGTAGCATGGCGGCAACTGAGGCTATTGAGGCAACTGTTGCCAACAAAACCACTTCCACCGTGGATGCCATACCCTACACGCTCTTAAACATTCCGTCCATAGATCAGCATGGTATCAAGGCGTACATGGACGTGATTACAAAGTTCTCCCTTCTAACAAGGGATGAAGAATACGACATAGGGTTGCGTATTCGCATGGGTGATGATCGTGCTTTGGAGATAATGGTGCTTGCTAACCTTCGGTTTGTTGTTACCATTGCTAATCGCTACCGTAATACTGGCGTATCGTTTGGCGATTTGGTGAATCAGGGCAACTTGGGTATGATTGGTGCTGCTAAGCGGTTTGATCCTACTCGTGGCGTGAAGTTCATATCGTACGCAGTATGGTGGATTCGTCAGTCCATGGTTCAGTTTTTGTCGGAACAATCGGGCACAGTCAAGCTCCCCGTCAAGCAAGCAACATTAATGTACAAGATTAACAACACCATGGAGTCCTTAGCAAAACAGCACGGTCATGAGCCACAAACCTTAGACGTTGCTGAGTTGTTGAATATCCCCTTGGCGGATGTGGAGAATATTTTACGTGTGTCCCGTAGCTACCTTTCACTGGAAGCACCCATACGGGGGAGCGATAGCAAGTGTTTTCGAGATGTGCTCCCATGCACTGGACCCAAAGTGGAGGAGATTCTGTTTAAGAGGGTACTCAGCAACACATTGCGTGAGATGCTCCAAAGCCTCAGCGACCGCGAAGCATACATTGTAAGCATGCGGTACGGACTCGAAGGGGACAACGTCAAAACACTAGACGACCTTGCAAAAGAGGTTGGTGTTAGCCGCGAACGTGTACGACAAATAGAGGTGCGTTCCTTGGAAAAATTGCGAGTTGCCTCGGATGACAAATCTCTCAGGGACTTCTTATGAAATGGGAAATTATTATCGCAATAGGGATGGGGATACTCCTCCTGCTAGAATAAATATTTATAACACTTTAATGCCTCAAACTCAACGCACAACCACCTAGCAAAAGTGTAAAATGACAAGGTGCCGAATTTGTTTGACATGTTTGGTGCAATTTTGTTAACATAACTTCGAAAGTACTAACTTTGGAGGTTATGGTTTCTATGAATCAGCCCTTAGACAAATATTCGGATATTTTGAAGAATATTAACAACAGACTGAACAGACCGCAAAATGCCATTATGGTGATTTTTGCAATCCTACTCATTATCTGGGTAGCTAGCGGAATATACATCGTCAAACCCAACGAACAAGCTGCCGTAAAGGTTTTCGGCAAGTTTACAACTATCAAAAACCCTGGACCACACTACCACTTCCCTTTCCCCATCGGGAGCGTAGATAAAGCAGAAGTAACAGCGGTACACCGTATCGAAGTCGGCTTCCGTAGCAACAGCCGTGGTGTGTCATCCGAAAATATACGCGACGAATCGCGGATGCTAACCGGTGATGAAAACATCATAAGTATTGGACTAATCGTACAATACAAAATAGCCAATGTTGCCGACTACCTCTACAACGTCGACAACGTGGAAATTATCCTCAAAGATGCCACCGAATCTGCCATCCGAGAGGTTACCGGAAGCAAATTCATTGACGACGTTCTCACAACCGGAAAAGATATTGTACAGCTCGAAACACGCACCATTATTCAAGGACTACTCAACGATTACGGTGCCGGACTCGATATCCTTGCAGTACAACTACAAGACGTTATCCCACCTCTCGAAGTTGCTGACGCATTCAAAGACGTTGCCAGTGCCCGTGAAGACAAAAACCGCTTCATCAACGAAGCCGACTCCTATGCCAACCAAGTTATCCCGCAAGCCCGTGCGGACGCCGCCAGCCTACTAGAGCAAGCAAACACCTACTCAGCAAACATCACAAACCGTGCCATAGGTGATGCCTCACGCTTTGACGCCATTTACGAAAGCTACAAAAATTCCCCAACTATTACGGAAAAACGCCTCTACCTTGACACCATGAACTCAATACTCAGCTCGGCAACATTGGTCATTTTCGACGGCAATATCGATAACCTCAACCCCATTGTCGGCGTAAACGAACCCATTGTGCCAAAACAGCCCAAAAATAGGGACACCATCGGCGTCATCAGCACAATCGGAACAAACTCAGTAACAGGGGGACAATAAACCATGAACAAAAATATATTTCTCTACATATTAGTAGCCATTGCGGTGGTATCCTCAGTAACATTCTCGCTGTTTGCCGTTGTTGTCGAACAAGCCGAACAAAAACTCATCGTACGTATCGGTAAACCTGTCAGAGTCTACACCGATCCCGGTCTGCACTACAAAATACCGTTTGTTGAATCAGAAATAACATTTAGCAAAAAAATACTTGAACTAGATGCCTCACCGTCAGAAACCATTACAGCAGACAAAAAAACACTGCTAGTGGACTACTACGCAATGTGGTACATCGATGACCCAATGAAATTCTACCTCGCTGTACGCGATATTAACGGAGCAAGTAGACGACTCGACGACATTATCTACTCCGAAATGCTTGTGCAACTAAGTAAACACGACCTCATCGACATCATTGACAAAGAACGCCGATCCGTTATGGACAACGTTACCGAACTAGCACGAGGCAAAGCAGAAGACTTTGGCATACACATTACAGACATTCGCATCAAAAGGGCAGACCTACCAACCCAAAACGAACGTGCCGTTTTTGCCAGAATGATTACCGAACGCCAACGTATCGCCAAACAATACCGCTCAGAAGGACGCGAGGCTGCACAAAAAATACGTGCCACAACCGACCGTGAAGCTGTGGAAATTACATCCAACGCCTACAAAGAATTCCAAAATATTCGCGGTAAAGCTGATGCCAAAGCCATTAAAGTTTACGCCGACAGCTACGGCAAAGCTCCTGAGTTTTTCGAATTCTTCAAAACATTGGAAATATACGAAAACTCAATCACAGAGGGAACAAACCTCTACTTGACAACCGATAGCGAAATACTCAACCTTATCGGCAACTCAAGCAAATAGCAGGCAAGGCAACATGGTGGTGGTTATGAAAAAAGTAATCGGGGGCAACTGTGCCCGCTAACTTACTCTACTGGGGCTCCGAAGGGAGTGGACATAATCACCACACTGCCAACAACAGTCGCGACGGCGGCAACAATCATCGCGACGCCAACAACAGTCGCGACGGCGGCAATCGCTACGGCGGCAACAATCATCGCGACGCCAACAATCATCGCGACGCCAACAACAATCGCAATCGCGATGAAGACAGTGTGTTGTGCGAGGGGCGGGCTTACTCCATCTTTCAAGTAGACCACCTCTGCACAACAGGCTTTAGTAGCGGTTACAACTGCTCGCCATACGACGACGAGCTCTACCCCGCACCACCAAGCACACCACTACACTGCCTATGCGGTGTGCACCCATTCGCGTACGACTTGGCGAACGCATCAATTACCATCTACAAAGATGGCTACACACTCGCTGCAGAGCTCCCTAACCATTACCTACGCTTGCTCTACCCCTCAGGAATTACACCTCAGATTAACTTTGCAGACTACGGCACAGGGCTCCTTTGTGCTAGCGGTATCGGATCGTCTAAGGGTCCGTTTGCTGGCGATCTTGTGGTTGCCGCCATCCCCATGGACAAGCCTTGGTCGCCGAAATTTGTATTGTCCCTGATGGACAGGGCAGGGTTGCGTAAGGAGCTTGCGGATTCGTACTCTCACATGCGTACTCATGGTGCTTCACTCCATGAGATTATTATCCCCAACGCCATAGCCATGGACTACGTTACTTTAGGACAGTGCATGCCAACTGCCCAAGGAGTTGTAACGTTTGGGCATGAGGCTTGTGGGTGGGATTATCTGGGGGAGGAGGGGGCGTCAGCGTCATCAGCGTCAGCGTCATCAGAGTCGCCGTTGTCAGCATCGCCGTTGTCAGAGTCAGGGTCAGCGTCATCAGCGTCATCAGCGTCGCCGTTGTCATTAATCTCAGGTCATATCCATGCTGTTGCAAAGTCTGGCGTTCATGTTAATTTGGATTTGGACTTGGGCAGGCTTAGTGCAGTGTCGGCTGTTTCAGTGTTCCGTGGTATTGCCCATTCGTCCATGCTCCGCCATGTGTCAAGTATCACCATTTCCACTTACAGCGTGTCGCCACACGGTTTGCCTGCTTTTTACGGTATGGGGGCTGATACGTTGAATAGTTTTGTGTTTGATTTGCGTCAACGTGTTCCCCATATTGAGGTACGTTTGGGGCTTAGGGTTGTTCCGGGGTTCACCGATCAGAATGGTGAGTTTGAGGCTCTTTCAGAGTTTGTGAATGTTCATGGTGTTCCGTACATACGCCTTATTAACGATACGGGCAACCCCCATTCTATCTACGAGAAAGTAGGTTCGTACATGGCTGACGCTATGGTTGGTATGAGTGAGGAGGAGCTGGAGGTTCATGCTGTTGGTCGATCCACCCTTGGTGTTCGGAACATGCTTCAGACGTTGCGTAAGCGTTGCAAAGGTGCTCATTTGGGGAGTTACAATATTCACACATCTTTGTTTGAGGGTCGCACTTACCCTTATTTGAAGAAGACGAAGTTTAAGAAGCCGAAGCACTAATCTAATTTAATCTAATCTAATTGTGCGTATAGCGGTTGCTATTTTTTTCTGTGAAATCCAAGGTCAGCAGGGTTGATGTCGCCACTGATATATTTGACTTTGCCACCGTTCGCTTCAAAGTTTTTCCTCATGGTTGTTACCTTTTCAGCAAGTGAGATGGTTTTGGTATCGGTAACATTTTTTCTATTGACGCGTCCTTTGCTCCAGTAGTCGATGACAAGTTTGCTATCACCTAAAACGGTTTGTTCGCCGAGTTTTTGTGCTATTTTTATTGCGGCATAAATGCCTATTAGTTCGCCGTAATTGTTTGTTTCCCCCTGATTCATATTGAAGTTTCCTTCTTTTGTGAGGGTTTTCGTTTCTGCTATTGTGAAGAGTAGTGGTGTGCCTATTTCGTCGGTAACACGCACTTCCACGCCACGTCCTCCCCCTGTGCCGGCATCCCAGTAGATACCTTTTGGCAGGCTGCTGCTTTGGTATTTACCTTGGTCTGTTGTTTTCTTAGTGTAGTGTGGGTTTTCGAGCCATTTTTCGGCGTCCGCCTTGGTTTTAAACCCTTTGTACATGGCTCCCTGCACTCCGTTGACAATGGATTTGCATTCGTCCCACGACGGAACTATTCCCCTTTCGAGGTTGTGTTTTAGGTAGTAAGCGTAAAATTTATTTTTGGTTTTGCCCATGGTAGTAGTTATACAATCAGTAGGATAATCCCCGCAAAGCATATGACAGAGCCGAGAATATCGGTTTTTTTGATTCTCTCCTTTAGTATGAAAAACGACAGGGGTATAATCATGAGGGGGGTAATGGCGATAAATGCTGCAACAACAGCTGCAGGCAAGTATTGCATGGCAATGACAGATAAGGGTACGGATATGCCGATAAACATTATCGCACCCCACAGAGTTGTTTGGAACAGAGCCTTGGACTTCACAACATCTAAAATACGGTGAGACTCACGCATTACCACCACCGTTACCAAAAATAGGAGCAGGGCTAGCCAACTACGCACAAGGATAATATCGCCAGCATTAGCATAACGTAATGCAATTTTTAACGTGATGAGGCTCAATCCCAGCGAAATCATGGCAATAAACGCATACAGCACACCTTTCTTGTAGATGGCAAAATCCCGTACACGAGTTTCGTCGCCACCATAGCGAATAACAACCACAACACCAATAATAGCAATAATAATGCCAATCCACTGCATGGCAGCTAGAGGATCATTGATGATGAAGTGCCCCACGAGACCAGTAAATATGGGCATGAGAGATAAAATAAGGTTTGTTGTGCGACTCCCTATCATAACGAAGGCGGAAACAAGGTAGTAATCGCATATGGCAAACCCTATGACCGACGAAATAAAAGTTACAACCAGAGGAGTGAAGGCGAGGGTAGGGATGGTAATCCCGTATATGAAATACATGGCAACGGTTAAGAGGATTATACCAAAAACCATCTTCCAGAGATTTATAATAGATACAGTTGTTGTTCGTCCTGATATTTCGAATAAAACAGAGCCGATGGCACTTACCACAGGGATGGATAAGCCCATAATAATAATGAAGAAGAGCATTGAGACACATTTACCTTAAAATATTGTTAGTTCTGCCCTTGCGAATAAAAAAAACATCCTCCAAACAATAGGGCATAGTGATATTATTACAGAGTACAATACGAATGCAATATGTTTTTTATTTTATCCAATAAATATGTGGCGAAATACAGAAAAAAGTGGTACGGTTGTGGTAAAATATGCGTTACAAGGTGATTAACAACTCACAAGGATGGTGAATAAATTTATGACCTCCCCACATAATCATAGCAACACTAGCCGTCAACACGTACTATCCATACAGTCCCACGTTGTTTGGGGGCATGCGGGCAACTCAGCCTCAACACTACCCATGCAACGTATGGGCATCAATGTTAACCCCATTCACACCGTACACTTCTCTAACCATACCGGGTACGGACACTTCCTCGGCGAAATTATGCCCCCTTCACTTATCACCGACTCGGTTCAGGGGCTTGAAGACAACGGCTTCATACACAACGTCAACGCAGTACTGTCGGGGTACACAGCTAGCCCCCTTGTTGGCGAAACCATTGCCAACGCTGTGCAGAAGGTTCGCAAACACAATGCGAGCGTAATTTACTGTTGCGACCCTGTTTTAGGCGACGTTGGTCGTGGTATTTACGTCCGCGATGGTGTGGCGGATATGGTGAAATACACACTTGTGCCCATTGCCGACATCATCACACCCAACCACTTTGAAGCAGAGTTCTTAGCCGGACACGCCTTGGACAACGTGGAGAAAGCTCTTCAGTTTTGCGACAGTATCATTGCAAACGGCACGTCTAGAGTTGTGATAACAAGCTTTGAAGGGGGCAGTACCCCTTCGGGAACCATACAGTGCATTGCCGCCGATAAACATGGCAAATATATTTTGACCAAACCGAAAGTAACCACAGGCTACAAGGAGAACTTTACAGGTAGTGGCGATATTTTCACGTCCATATTTCTAGCCAGTACTCTTCGAGGCAAAACCACTGCTGAGGCTCTGGAACACACCGCTAGTGCTGTCCATGCGATTTATGAGGTTACTGCTAAAAGTGGCAACCACGAACTCGACCTCATAGCTGCACAGGATCATATTCCCCATCCCCCCACAATATTTTCTGCGGAAAAGCTGTAAGCCTGTGGTAACGTTTCGGATAAATTTATTGACAAAAGCTTTTGAATAGTGTTTAATGGTATTTGCATCACTAGGGCCAATAGCTCAGTTGGTAGAGCCATCGGCTCATAACCGATAGGTCCCAGGTTCAATCCCTGGTTGGCCCATTATGCTAGACTTGGCTGACGGTTTGGGCTTTGCCACCCCCATGGTTTTGTCCTTACTGTCGGTCATTTCTTTGTGTATGGCATCACATAGCAGCTTTCCTTCCTTGTTCTAAGTCTAAGGTTGCTTTAAAGCTGTGATCATACTATTATGACGGTATGCATACTGTAAAACATGATTTTACTGTTGTAGATTAAATGTTTTCTTGAGGTTGCCATAAAGGATGATACCCAGCACTAGCATAGATAATGATGAGTCATTGATTAGTACGTCATTGGCTGATGTACGCCATCTGTTTGAAGGCATACCCGAACGACTCTTATCGAGGCAGTACCCTTGGGACAACAGTGGGCTACAGTTGGAATGCCACAGCAACCCCATAACAGGCGTAACATTGTGCTTGGATATAACCCCCGATGTTGTAATCCATGCCCTCAGCCAAGGGCACAACCTAATTATCTCACACCACCCCATTATTTTCACCCCCCTCAAATCTATCTCAAACACCACAACAGTAGGAAAAATTCTGACTGACTCCATTCGCAACAATATAAATATATTATCCTACCACACCAACCTTGACCTTGCCGATTACTCCCTTTCAGACTATATTTTAGATAAGGTGGGGCTACCCGCTGGAACTATTTATGAACATGTTGGCGTATCTCAAGTCGATACTAAGGGGGATGCATCACCCCTTGCACCCCCCCCAAATAGTACCCCCTACGGACTAGGCAGAGTTGTGAATCTGCCAACACCCATGACAATTCAAGAGATACAAAAACTGTTTGAAACGATGAGCTCCGAAACCACCACACTCAAACACAACTTCAGACACAACGTGCCCACATGTGGCGATGGCAGTAGTAGTGGCGATGGCGAGGAGGTATTGCCAAACGGACGCAAACCGCTATGCCCTGACTCAACCTTCCAAAGGTTAGCCGTTATCGCGGGAGCAGGGTTCTCAAGCTGGGAACAATGCCTAAACACAAGCGTGAACGTAGACATACTCGTTTCGGGAGACCTCAAACACCACGAAGCACTTGACGCAAAAAACGCCGGCATTGCACTCCTCGATATCGGGCACGAATACGGCGAGATGCCCTATTTATACTACCTACAAGAACTACTCGCTACAAAACTATCCCTACACAGTAGCGTAGTGGAAAAACAAACCATCACGCAACTCTAACAACAAATAATACAAAATACACACCATGAAAAAGAAATATATAAAGTAAGGAAGAGGTTGTTATGCACTTAGATATGGAAAACCTAGTAAAGCTACAAAATTTAGACTCAGAAATTACAACTTTAGAAAAGTTTGTTTCAGTTTCGCCAAGTGATTTACTAGAAAAAGAAACAAAACTAGAAGAACTGCACAATAGCTTGAGCTCCCTAAAAACACAACTACAAGACGCAACAGAAGAGCTAACCACGGTGAAAAATGAACTCGAATCATCACAAACCCTATTCGAAGGTGCAGAGGTGAAAAAAGGGAACGTACACAATAGCAAAGAATATGAAGCCGCTCTCAGAGAAATCGACTCACTCAGCACCACCATCGCAAACCTCACCACACGCAAAAATAATCTGGAAAAATCTGTGGCAACATTCACCGAAGAACTAAGCAGCTTCGACAACGAAAACGAAACCCTACAAAAAGAAGTGGACACTGCTCGCACTAGTTACGAAAAAAGCGTCAGCTCATCACAATCAAAACTGAACAAACTACTAACACAACGCGATCAGCTTGCACCCGAAATCCCCAAACCCATACTAAGCAAATACACACGACTATTAAAAAAATTCCCCCTAGCCGTTGTACCACTAGAAGGCGAATTCTGCTCAGGGTGCTCCATCCAACTAACACCGCAATCAGTAGTGGAAGTGCGACGCGGAAACACCGTAACCAAATGCCTAAACTGCGGCTGCTACATCTACAGCACACCCGATACATCAAAATAGGCGGGTATTTGCATTTTATGTCTACACAAGCAAACTTATTTGTAGTATAATGTGGGTTATGATTTATAGAGCACTCAAACTATTCGTTCTCGTCGGTGTAGTACTACCCCTAAGCATGGCTCTTGTTGCCTCGTGCGATAGGTTTTCCATACTTGACTACAAAATTGACCCCATTGACGAAGACAGCCTCGTTTACATAGTTCCGTACGTAAGTACCAACAACAGTATTATCGCCGGGAACGAACTGTTTATTCATGGCAAATACAATGAGGCCATCAAACTCTATGAAGACGGACTTGCCGACAACAGTGCCATTGCATACTACAACATGGGGCTCGTTTACTACCAATTAGGCGACCTGAGCAGTGCCAAAAGCTACTTCATGCGTGCCATGGAAGAGAACGTAACCCTTAGCGACGCTATCATAAACCTAGCAATTATTTACGCACAAGAAGGGGACGCCGAACGGGCAGAATTCTACCTCTCATACGTGGACGCCAGTACGAGAAGTGCCAGAATCTACACCACACTCGCAAATGTGGAGTTTGCCCGTAGCGACCTAGGCTCAGCAGCTTACCACTACGAAACAGCACTCGAAATTAGCCCCGACTCACCCTTTGTCCTCGTAAATTACGCGAGCTTCCTCATCAACACAGAGCAAGTTGAAGAGGGGATGAAAATACTCAGGGGCATTCGTGAAGAAACATTTTACACGAGCTACAACAAAGCCCTCGGGTACTACCTTCTAGGATCATTTGACCAGGCAAACGAATACGCCACAAACGCATTCGACTACAAAGTAACATCCGTCTTCAGCTACGAACAGTTAGCACAACTCTTCCAAAACCTCAAAAACTACAAACAAGAAGCTGTTGCGTATGAAAGAGTTGTTGACCTTCGACCTAGCCTCATGAGTCGCTACAAGCTAGCAGAAGCCTACTACAGAAGCGAAAACTTCGCCTCATCCCTTGAGGTTGTAGACAAACTTTACAAAGATTACCCCGATAACGTTAATGTTGTTATTCTGAAATATAACAACATGCTTGCGTTGTCGCAAATTTCACAAGCCGAAGACCTCATCAACATCGCCTTCAGAACAACAGGGAGCGACAGACTCCTCTACTACATGGCTCTACACCGCTACTACTACCGTACAGTATCCACCCCCATGAGCTACATCATCCCGTACATTAATCAAGATCGACACTCCGACTACGCCCTGCTCGCAAAAGTTGTGTACTACATCTCACAGCAAGATTTTATAAAAGCAGAGGAAGCCATCTCCCGCGTACGATCAACCACCCTCAACGAATACAATATTTACAAATCCTACCTCCTGATACGCAAACGACAGTACGCCGAAGCCTTGGTTTACTCCCGTGCCATCGATGATTTTTCACCGGAATACTTCTGGCACAACCTAATAGTATTCTGGGACTTAGGACTAAAAGAAGACCTGTACGGACTACTCAATCGATTCAGCGATAGTCGTGTTTTATTTTTACGCCTCCCCGATATCGACTTCTACATCGATCCGTCGCTACTAGACATTGCCTACCGCTACCGCTTTGAAGGTGAGCCGTATCGCGTCGCCTTTAGCATGATGTACCCTTTGCTCATCTCCCCCGATACCATGCTCAACTCCATGATCGCTACGGAGCAGTTTGCCTCCGGTGATGCTGGTATTACTGACAAGAACCTGAGCTCCTTCAAGTACACGGAAGCTCAACTCAGTGCCACAAGCAATCTTTCAGAGAGTATTCGCCTGAATAACGTTGGTGTACAGTACTTCCTTGCTTACGACTATGCTTCTGCTTTGAAAAGCTTTGAGCGTGCCGTTGAGATAACCCCAGCACTGCCCTACACCCTTTACAACATAGGCTTGACCAACCACATCCTTGGGGACACATACCAAGCCAAATACTACTACAACCTATCCGTTTACTACAACAAATACGTTCTGCCATCCTACATCGGTCTCGGCGTACTAGAGCACGACTTCTACTCCCCAGCAGAGGGTCAACGCATGTTCGACACAAGTGTTGTGCTTTTCAGGGACTACATCGACCAAAATGGTGTAAGATCACTCCCCGCCGAGCTCGCCGACAACGTTTTCCTAGCACTTCTTGCAGGCTCACGCTTTGAAGAGATTACCCCAGAGATTGCAGCACTAGGTTACGAAAGCTCCTTCGCACGCGTAATCGAAACCATGGGGCAGTACTACTCGTCTGGGCTGATGAACCTCCTCGCATCATCCAACATCATCAAAGAGGTGTACCGCGGCAAATCCACCATGTACAGCCTAGCATTCTACTATGCTAGCTCCGACTACTCCCCGCAAAGCAGCAACGACAGGCTTGTACGTATGCACGAAAAATATATTCAGCAGAAGATGTTCGCCTACTTCGACGAACGCTACCTCAACAGTTACGCCAACGACGTCGTTATAATGTTGGAGATGATGAACAACAACATCAACCTAAACAAACCCAACACAGCCTACGACTACATGACCCGTGCCAGCAAAATCGATCCCGACTCCCCATATTTATACCAAAGCATGTACTACTACTTTTTGTGGCAAAAAGACTACGTGAACGCTGAAGCCGCACGAGGCACATTCATGGAGCTCGTACGCACCAACAGCAGTATTGTCCCCGACAGGTACATAGACTACTACGACATGCTTTACGCCTTGCACTCACGGGATATTGAACAGATAAACGACAGATACTCCAGCTACACAGCAAAATACGGTCGCGACCTAAGCTCCGACACCGTCCATGCTGCTTCGCTACTCCTCTCACTTGACGTTCGGCAGTTCTTCGTGATGGTGGACGGTATGTACGGACGGTACGGCGATAATATCAGAGAGCACACCGCCCTAAGGCTCACATTCAAATAAAATCACACTTTATGCAAAATGTTTACCATGTTTTGAAAAAAGGCTGTTGACAAATATCCGACTAAAATATAATATAATGATATGGATATTGTTGAGAGAGTACGGATTATTGAGTCTCAAATTGAGGCACTCATGGGATCCAATACCGCTCTGAAGAGCGAGATTGCCCTCCGAGATGAACGCATACAGAACCTATCCTCACAGATGGAGCTGTATCGTGCTCAACACCATGAAGTACTGCAAAAACTAAATCATCTTCTGGAAAAAGTAAACTTTAGTTAGGTGGTAAGCTATGCCTCTTCATGATGAATCTATCTACGGCGATATCTATAAATTGAACTATGACGACCATGATCGAGACTTAACTTACAAGGTTGTACAGCTTTTGGAGAGCCGACTCGCACACTACGAAAACGTATCTACGGATAAGAGCTCCAAAAGAATCGCTGTCATGGCAGCGTTTAGTATCGCCATGGAGCTAAAGCTTCAAGAAGAAAGACTCGAAAACGTTGAACGACTTGTTGAAGAGATAGAAGGTATGTTTCTTGCAGATTGATGCAAGGGTTTGTAGTACCTTCATAGGGTTGAGCTATTGTATTTAAAACCAACGCTATCCCATTGGGAAACGGCAGTTCTAGTAGCGGTGTGAACACTTCTCTTAATTTATTAAGGTTGGATCCTAAAGCTACTGACAGTTTCCCACCTGATTTTTCAGGTTTTAAATTGTAACCCGATCTTATGAAGGTACTATTATCTTGCCAACAACCACAACCTAAACACACTACCATCCACTTACTACGATGGTGTGCTTTAGATTTTTGTTGAAGGCTGATTTGATAATTCAATTGAACCGACACAACTAAGACAACTCAATTGAATGAGCGTGGCACATCAACACTACTCAGTGCCACTTTAAAAAGCTCTCGAAAGTATCAAAGTAGAAGGTAGGACTCTTTTAAGAACGCTGTTACGTGGAAATATCCAAACCAGCCCCGATTAACTAGAAGTAGTACTTAGTAGAACAAAAATGGGAATCGAAATGGATCGCTTGACACCTAACGATTAATAAAGTAGTAGTTGAAAACCAACAACCACAACCCTTTTACTCTATACTAACCCTTTAAGGTTTGCAAACCTATACCAAACATACAGCAAGTATGTGCTAGCATTAAAGTAGTACATACCGCTATGCTGTACGGTATCACAGTCGCGGTTACTTTGACTCAAAGCTAGCTGTGCACCTCTATCTTACCCACACTTCTTTGTGAGGTAATTCTTCTTTTCTTCAACGTAGTTGTTCCTCTATTTCTCAAGTTAGAACAGGGCACTGGTTGCCTTTTTTAGAGGTATGTTATGAGAAGCAAGCAAGATATAAGAGAATTTATTTCTCGTCGCAGTAATAGTAGCAGTATCAAGATGTTGCGTAGCGAAGCCTTTATCGCTGGACAGAAATTTATTGGGCATTTTGGTGATTACGAATCCTTTTTAGTGTACTTAGATCATCGTCGTGAGCTCGCGACAGGTCGACTTATCACCAACTTACTAAGCATGGGTCGAAGTGTTTACGTTCCCATTGTTTCCGGGGATACACTAAAATGTGCACCTTACAACGGTGCCAATCGTCAGAAGATGCACCTGAATCAGTTCGGCATTTGGGAGCCTGTCGAGGGTATTGTTGATATTGACGTTGACGTTATTGTGGTGCCATGCGTCGCTTGCGATGCTTCTGGCAACAGGATTGGGTACGGCAAAGGGTATTACGACAGGGCATTACGTAACTTTAAGGGCATCACTGTCTGCCTTGCGTACTCCTTTCAGGTTATGGATTCCCTGGAGGATATTGTCGAACCACACGATGTAACTATGAACTACATACTAACTGATAAAAAAATTTACGGAGGTATGGATCTAGCATGTTAAATATATGGGTAGCAACCTTAATTATACCGTTACTTGCACTAGGTGTCGGCGTTCTTTCAGGTGCATTTATAATGCGTTTGAGAGTCGACAAATCCAACAAAGAACTAAACAAAACAGTTGATGATATTCTGGAGCGTGCACGAAAAGAAGCCTTAGACCTAATAAAAGACGCACGATTAGAGTCCAAAGATATTATGCACAAAGGACGCAAAGACCTTGAGCACGACATAAAAGAACGCAAAAAAGATATCACACTACTCGAACGCAAACTACAAAGCAAAGAAGACACACTCGAACAAAAAATCGAAAGCGTGCATACACGTGAACAAGATATTATTCGCGAAGAACGTGCCTTGGAAGAACAAAAAGCAAATTACGAAAATATGCGTTCAGAATACATCGAAGAGATTGAACGCGTAAGCTCCATGACCAAAGACGAAGCAAAAAACATACTCATAGAAGAGATTGCCGACGACGCACGACTCGAATCCGTACGAATAGTACGCGAAATAGAGGAAGAAGCACGCTCAGAAGCAGAACAAAAAGCACGAAATATTCTAGCAATATCCATTCAACGAATTGCAAGCGAATACCCCTCAGAAATCACTGTGTCAACAGTAACACTGCCAAACGAAGACATGAAAGGACGTATCATCGGGAAAGAAGGACGCAATATCAAATCGTTCGAACAGGTTACAGGCGTGGACGTTATCATTGACGACACTCCCGAATCAGTAATCATATCATCGTTCGACCCCATTCGACGCGAAATCGCTAAACTCACACTCAAAAAACTCATGTCCGATGGACGCATTCACCCCGCAAAAATCGAAGGACTCTACAACAAAGCCAAAGTTGATATCGAAAAAGAGATACTCGAAGCAGGCGAAAACGCCATCTTCAGCCTAGGACTACACGGGTTCCCAAAAGAACTCAAACAACTTATCGGACGACTAAAATTCCGCTCAAGTTACGGACAAAATGCCCTCGCACACTCCGTTGAAGTGGCTAGAGTCTCTGGACACATGGCAAGCGAATTAGGACTCGACCCCAAAATGGCCAAAAGATGCGGACTACTCCACGATATCGGGAAGGCGATCGACTACGAATTGGAAGGCTCACATACGCAAATTGGAGTGGATATTGCGAAAAAATACAAAGAAGACTGGAAAGTCTCCAACGCCATTCTCGCACACCACAACGAAGAAGAATACAAATGCATCGAATCCATACTCGTGCACGCTGCCGATATTATTTCCGCAAGTAGACCGGGAGCAAGAAGAGAAGTACTCGAAACCTACATCAAACGTATGGAAAAACTAGAAGAAATCGCCACAGGATTCGAAGGCGTAACCAAAAGCTACGCAATACAGGCAGGGAGAGAAATACGTGTTATTGTCGAACCCGGCAAAATCGGCGACAACCGAATATCACTACTCAGCAAAGACATCTCACAACGAATACAAGAGGAACTCACTTACCCCGGACACATCAAAGTAACCGTAATTCGCGAGATGAGAGCAACCGAATACGCAAAATAAAACGCGACAACGTGGCAGGGTAGCAACGTGCAGGGCGGCAGGGTTGTGGCTGCCCCAAACTTGCTACCAACGTGATCGCAACGGTGCACAGGTGTACGCAACACCGTCGCACACGTGGTCGCAACGGGCAGTGGGGGACTTATCATGACGCACACACATGGCAGAAACAGGGAGCACTCTAACAGCACCGTCAGCACCGTCAGCACCGTCAGCACCGCGTCGTTCAAGCCTGCATACCGCCTGCTGTTATCGGCTCCCATACCGGTATTGCTACTTGTGCCTGTGCTTGTAGCGGTACTGCTCGCCACGGCACCGCTCAACACTGCCACGGCACAAAACCTTGGTAGGGTGGAGCTGGCTGGTAGTGGTTCGCCGAAGCCCGAGATACCCAAACCGGTCGAACCGTTGCAAATTGCACAGTCATCGTACAAAGGGGACACAGCAATGCTTGACTGGTATGAGAATGTTGTGGGTGCCCCCGGTGTTGTTGTGTCGAACATCACTGTGGACAGCAACATGACCTACGCACGTGCCATCAAAGGTTTGCCGTTTAGCCGCGAATACACCTACGCCAACATCTCCCTACTTAACGTAATCTACATCTCGTTCGATGGGCAAGTTCATCAGGGTCAGATACTCGTACACCGCTCCATTGCACGGGAGGTCTACTACTTCTTCATGGAGTCGTATAAATTCAATTTCCCCATTGGCAAGGTTGTTCCCCTATCGGTTTATGGGTGGGATATTGCGAAAGCCTCCAAGGCTGGTGCGACTTTCGGGATTACAATCAGTGGCGACAAGAGCGATCGTAACGGTTACAGTATGCATATCAACCCACAGCAAAATCGTGGCGGTCTTATTCCTCGCAATGGTGTTGAGCATGACAGTATCGCACTGGGAGGAATATCGTCTGGTTCCGAGCCGTTTATGCTTGGTATGAAACAGCTTGGGTGGCGATGGGGTGGCGATGCTGATGGTACGTCTTACGCTCGTATGTGGAAGCCTACTTCGTGAAGCCTGCTCCGTGAAGCCTGCTCCGTGAAGCCCGCTCCGTGAAGCCCGCTCCGTGAAGGCTACTTGGTGAAGCCTGCTTCAAGTATGCATATCGGTGAGTATTCGTCTACCATGTTTTTGTTACAGAAAATTGTGTGTTTGTTAGAAAGTTGTTGACAAATGTTGTCATAAGTGTCAGAATTGTTGTTATTGGAGAGATGGCCGAGTCAGGCTGAAGGCGCTCGCCTGCTAAGTGAGTGTACGAGTCAAATCGTACCGAGGGTTCGAATCCCTCTCTCTCCGTTC
>CAMZNJ010000004.1 GCA_947313825.1 uncultured Deferribacteraceae bacterium
TTTAATATCTAAATTAATTAAAGCGTCGATGCTTAGGTCGCTGTATTCTTCTTCACTCTTAGACTTCTGTATAAGCTGAAAAGAAGTGATCCGTTCGTAATCCACTATTTCTGGAGGCGAAAGGTAGAGTTCGCCAGAGGGTTCGCCCCCGTCCATACGAGCCTTAAGCGCTTCCTTTAGCTTTTCGTTGAGCCCAGCACTTACGACTTCGTGTTTTTTGAGTAATTTCAGTTGATCGATCCATCCAAACCCTTTATCCTTGTAGTCATCTTTTAGAGATTGATCGTAAGCTTCGAGGCATAACTCTTTTAAGTTGTCGAAACTAGCAATCGATGCTTTTAGTGTTAGAGATGAGCTACCCGTAATAGAGCCTTTTAAGTACTTGGGGTTTTCAATCTGCTCGTCAGAAACTTCCCCTGTAATACCCTTTAAGATGGAGCTATCCAAGGATAGTGCAAGTTGCTCTGGTTGTGCGGGGGTTCCGACTTGAACAATAGCTTTTGTTCCTCCGGGGTTAGGGATAGAAGTAGCCATGCTTCTAATCTTGTCGCTATCAATACTATTCACAGCAACTTTTATCCCAAAAAAAGGTTCGACTATTTCATCAGGTACGCAGTGATGCCCTTGTCCAAATGATAGAATCATTATCCTGTCGTCGTTGCCGATCTTATCGACTACAAGTACTGCCCCGGCTGAAGAGTTGGAGATCTTCAACTTTCCCCTTGACTGTTCAGGCATCATCTGTTTTATAAATCCCACCCAGTCTGGCTCGTTGTTTTTCTGATCGCGGAGCAGTACCAATGGGTTGTCATTGAGCTCTTTGGTGCACTTCTTCTTCTTTAGAATCGTGGCCACCTCTTTGGAGCTTTTAACTTTAATGATCTCATTATTTTCATCTTCAAGAAGGTATTCAGCATCTTTGGCGACCAGCCTGATAGATAGGCTGTGTGATTTTGCGGATGATTTTTTGGACATAGGCTCACTCCTTCAGTAGTAATTTTATGTATATATGTATAGTTGTTATTATGACAGTATGCAGAGTATTTGCGATTTTGTAAACAAATATTGCGGTTTAGGCATATTTCCTGTTTGGCGTGGTGGCGTGGTGGCGTGTTGCGTGGTGGCGTGTTGCGTGTCAGAAAAATATTTGACGTGGTGCAAAAGTTCGTGCAACTGTGCACAGCCCCGCCAGCACGCACTCTCAAAGGGGTACACCACGACGTGGAGGGGCATCTTTCACAAATAATCCAAACTTATTTCAAGAAAAGTGTTGACAGATACTCTTCAGGGTGCTATTGTGGTCATCTAGCCAAGAGATGGGCAAGAAGTTACAATCACGGCGGTTTTATGCTGCCAGCAAGCACAGAGAGTGTCATTACTTAGCACTTCTCAGCTTTGCAAGGGTTGACAACGATTGCTCTATTTTCGAGGCGTGTTGCTTGAGTCAGTTATGTGAGTTTTGCTTCCCTTATTTATTTTGGGTTGGCAAGGAATTTATGTAGCCGATTTTGGCAAGTTGATTGAAAGTTGAATAGTGAATAAGAGACGGGATATAGGCAATAATAAGATACTGCATGTTCCCTAATACGCTTAACAGTTCGCATCATATTGCGTTGCGAACTAGTATTAGGTGAGCATATAAATATGAGTTCAAAGAATTATCAAAACAAAGTGAACAAGAGCATGCGGGGGATGCCTAGGCAATGAGAGGCGATGAAGGACGCGGCAGGCTGCGAAAAGCTTCGGCGAGCTGTCAACAAGCTATGACCCGGAGATGTCCGAATGGGGCAACCCACTATGGTGTGAGCCATAGTATCCATCATTTAGTTGGTGGAAGCGAACCCAGGGAAGTGAAACATCTCAGTACCTGGAGGAAGAGAAAGTAATAACGATTCCGTAAGTAGCGGTGAGCGAAAGCGGAAGAGCCTAAACCGGACTACGGTCCGGGGTTGTGGGGCGGCGATATCCGAGAGAACAATTTAGCGGAACAGGTTGCGAAAGCCTGACCAAAGAGCGTGAGAGTCGCGTATGCGAAAAGTTGTTTGATTGGTAGCCTAACCCCGAGTACCACGGGGAATGTGAAGCCTTGTGGGAATCTGCGTGGACCATCACGTAAGGCTAAATACTACTCATTGACCGATAGTGAACTAGTACCGCGAGGGAAAGGTGAAAAGAACCCCTGTTAGGGGAGTGAAATAGAACCTGAAACCGTGTGCTTACAAGCGGTCGGAGGCTAAGCATTAATGTTTGGCTGACGGCGTGCCTTTTGTATAATGAGCCTGCGAGTTACCGTATCATGCAAGGTTAAGCCGTTAAGGTGTAGCCGTAGGGAAACCGAGTGTGAATAGCGCGAGAGTATGATGCGGTAGACCCGAAACCAGTCGATCTATCCATGTGCAGGGTGAAGCTGAGGTAAGACTTAGTGGAGGCCCGAACCGATATACGTTGAAAAGTGTTCGGATGACGTGTGGATAGGGGTGAAAGGCCAATCAAGGCTGGTGATAGCTGGTTCTCTCCGAAATGTATTTAGGTACAGCGTTGCAATTTAATTCACGGGGGTAGAGCACTGAATGTGTGAGGGGTCATAGCGATTACCGATCATAATCAAACTCCGAATACCGTGTTGAACATTGTGGCAGTGAGACTGCGGGAGAGAAGTTCCGTAGTCGAGAGGGTAAGAGCCCAGACCGCCTACTAAGGTCCCTAAGTGTAAACTAAGTGTGAAAGGATGTGAAGATGCACAAACAACCAGGAGGTTGGCTTAGAAGCAGCCACCCTTTAAAGAAAGCGTAACAGCTCACTGGTCTAGTGTTTTTGCGCCGAAGATGTAACGGGGCTAAAGTTTACCACCGAAGTAGCGGATTAGTGACGATTTCGTCATTAGTGGTAGGAGAGCATTGAGTACAGCGTAGAAGATGTATCGTGAGGTATGTTGGAGTGTACTGAAGAGATAATGCAGGCATGAGTAGCAATAAGACGGGTGAGAACCCCGTCCGCCGAAAATCTAAGGTTTCCACCGGCAGGATGATCCGCGGTGGGTTAGTCGGGACCTAAGGCGAGTCCGAAAGGAGTAGTCGATGGCAAACGGGTTAATATTCCCGTACCCGTATTGAAGCGCGATGGAGTGACGTAGAAGGCTATGTGATCAGGGCGATGGAAGTCCCTGTTTAAGGGTGTAGTCAGTGTTTGTAGGCAAATCCGCAAGCATTTAAGATGAGACCCGAATACGACCCTACGAAAGTAGGGGAAGTTACAAATGCCCGGCTACCGAGAAAAGCTTCTAAGTATATTTAATACGGCTCGTACCGTAAACCAACACAGGTAGAAAGGGAGAGAATCCCAAGGCGTGTGAGATAATTCTGGCTAAGGAACTCGGCAAAATACTACCGTAACTTCGGAATAAGGTAGGCCATCATTAGATGAAGCTCAACAGGCTTAGTCGAACGTGGTTGCAGATAAGAGTCCCAGGCGACTGTTTACCAAAAACACAGCACTCTGCTAACTCGTAAGAGGAAGTATAGGGTGTGACGCCTGCCCGGTGCCGGAAGGTTAAGAGGAGGTGTTAGCGTTTACGCGAAGCTCCGAATTGAAGCCCCGGTGAACGGCGGCCGTAACTATAACGGTCCTAAGGTAGCGAAATTCCTTGTCGGGTAAGTTCCGACCTGCACGAATGGCGTAACGATCTGGGAGCTGTCTCGGCCGGAAACTCAGCGAAATTGCAGTATCGGTGAAAATGCCGATTACCCGCAGCAGGACGGAAAGACCCCGTGAACCTTTACTATACCCTGACATTGAGTTACGGTATATAATGTGTAGGATAGGTGGGAGACTGTGAAATACTTGCGCCAGTAGGTATGGAGTCATCCTTGAAATACCACCCTTTATATATTGTACCTCTAACTTGCCGCAGTGGATGCGGAAGGACCATGTCAGGCGGGTAGTTTGACTGGGGCGGTCGCCTCCTAAAGAGTAACGGAGGCGCACAAAGGTACCCTCAGGCCGGTCGGAAATCGGTCGTAGAGTGTAATGGCACAAGGGTGCTTGACTGTGAGACCTACAAGTCGAACAGGTGAGAAATCAGGTCATAGTGATCCGGTGGTTCCGAGTGGAAGGGCCATCGCTTAACGGATAAAAGGTACTCCGGGGATAACAGGCTTATCTCCCCCAAGAGTTCAAATCGACGGGGAGGTTTGGCACCTCGATGTCGGCTCATCACATCCTGGGGCTGTAGTCGGTCCCAAGGGTATGGCTGTTCGCCATTTAAAGTGGTACGCGAGCTGGGTTCAGAACGTCGTGAGACAGTTCGGTCCTTATCCGCTGTGGGCGTTGATATTTGAGAGGATCTGTTCCTAGTACGAGAGGACCGGAATGGACGAACCTCTGGTGTTCCAATTGTACCGCCCGGTGCATTGTTGGGTAGCTATGTTCGGAATGGATAACCGCTGAAAGCATCTAAGCGAGAAACCAGCCTCAAGATTAGATATCATTGTAGTTTACTACAGAAGTCCCCTTGCAGACTACAAGGTTGATAGGCTGGGTGTGTAAGTATGGCAACATATTGAGCTAACCAGTACTAATAGGACAACACGTTGTTTCCAATTCTTTGTACTTATAATAAGCATTATCTTATTATACCTATATCCAGTGTCTTATTCACTACCAACAACACAATTAACATTGTTTGGTATTGCTGTTTTTATTGAGAGAGTAATACTTATTTGAAAAGTTAAGAGTTGTCTTGGTGACAATAACGGAGGGGGTACACCCGTTCCCATCCCGAACACGGCAGTTAAGTCCTCCTGTGCCGATAGTACTGCGTTAATGTAAGACGTGGGAGAGTAGGTCGTTGCCAAGGCATTTTTTACTTTTGTTTCATGCTTCTTAATTCATTGTTTCATGATTTAATAGTTTCACTTTGTTTCATGATTTCATTTTATTACAACACTTTCCTAGCGTTGTTTCGCAGATTCTTTTTTCCCCGATTTCATTTTATTGCAACACTTTCCTAGCGTTGTTTCGCATATTCTTCCCCTTCGATTATTCTTATTCACTAAAACGCAAGTTTGTTTTATTCCCCATTGGGGGTCGCTTTATCGGGTGTCTTGCCGTGCGTCTGTCATTCCTTCGGAATGCCTAAGGTCGCACTTACAAGCCACCCTCAACACGCCCCCCCCAACACGGGGAACACGCCCCTGCATGCACACATCGATGCAAGGCGAAGCCACATGATGAAACAGAATGTTTCCGTTGCAAGGCGTTACCCCCCGGATGCCAAATGGTACGTGCAAAATTCGGAAAGTCGTAGGAACAGTGTCGTCAATTCGCGAGCACGGCAACAGGCGGTGAAGCGTGGAACGCTTCCGGGACGTTTCCGAGGCGTTTCCAAATGGTAAGGGTCGCTTTTTCCGGTGTCTTGCCGTGCGTCTGTCATTCCTTCGGAATGCCTAAGGTCGCACTTACAAGCCACCCTCAACCCGCCCCCCCCTAAACCGAGGAAAACCCCGCTGCAAGCGAACGTCTGCGCGGG
>CAMZNJ010000005.1 GCA_947313825.1 uncultured Deferribacteraceae bacterium
TGGACAGTACGCTTGTCAACGCTGCTGTTAGTGTGGTTTTTCCGTGGTCAACATGACCGATTGTCCCAACGTTAACGTGGGGTTTAGTACGCTCAAACTTTGCTTTCGACATAAACAACCTCTTCTCTATTTAAACTTTTATTTTTTGAGCGAATCTTGAAAACCCAAATCCCACTCAGTTATTACCATTATTATATATGTATGATGCAGACCCGTCGGTGTGCCTCGGCGTGTTCCAGTATTTCGTCGGTGTGCCTCGGTGTGCCTCGGTGTGCCTCTATTGCAGACCGCATCCTACAGGCAAAGCCTCGAATACCGCCCAACCCCCAACTCTCAAGTCAGCCATTCAGCCGTCAATCCCAGCAAGTAGGCAAGCATAAGCATTCGGAAACCAAGCTTAGCAAGGTTCCAGACGTTTGTCAACGTTTTTCTAAAATTTTGGCTTCGGCAAAGAGGTCGTCAACAAAAGTATTATTTAGAGGGGTGCCTTTTAGTAAAAACTGCGTACATATAATATAATACAATTTATGCGTACATTTAATTTAGTTAAAGGGGGAGGCACAGGGGAGCAATAAGGATTGCGGGAAGCCCATGACCGGAGTTGAACCGGTGACCTCGTCCTTACCAAGGACGCACTCTAACCACCTGAGCTACATGGGCGTTACGGTATCCAGATATCCATCAAGCATTACCAAACACGAATTATACACGAAAAGCACACTAATTGCAAGATTATTTTTGCAAACAAGATTATTTTTGCAAAGATGACAACTTTGTGCCCTAGAACCCATTTTCGATAAGGTAGCGTTTCATCTTGGCACCAGGGAAATACCCGCCAAGCTTGTCATCTGCCGTGTTTGCGAGTGTGTTTTGAGCTCGGTCGTCCATATAAATAAGCCCCTCCTGCCCCATGAGCTCTGTTTCCACAGGCACTAGTTTGGGCACTAGGCTCGATGGTATAACGCGGTGGCACGGAATAAGTATGTAGAAGGGGTTATTACGCATCATGGTGCCCACTGCCCTGCTTGCCCTCGCCATCCCTGCAAACCTCGCCAAGTCCCCATACGTAACCATAAACGGTGCAGGGATAGTGCTCAGCAGTGTGTACACCGATCTTGCACGTGCGGTAATCAGCCCCATGGTTTCTGCCTGTGCGAGGGTATCCGCCACAACACTGTCCACCGCCAGCTCTGTGGCACTGTAGTGCCTGCTCCCATTGGCGTCGGATCTGTTCCCATGGCGATCCTGCCCGTAATTTTGGAGCCAACGACTCACCTGCGGATGTTCCTTGTTGAGCTTGGCGTAATGTTCGTTCGCACCGTGTCCGTTCGCACCGTGTCCGTTCGCACCGTGCCAAAAGGGGGATATTTTATGAATAGCATCTGCATTGAAGGACACGTCCACGTTAATGGGCAGTCTGCCCTCCCCTGTGCCACCGAGGCACACCGTTGCTGTATATTGTGGCATTGTATTGTTTGCTCCCGTATAATTTTCAGTCAGTGTACCCTTTAACGGACTCAATTGCAACACTCACCGCAACCGCCCTGTTTCTCAAAAATATTATTTGTTTGTCAGTGCGACTAGATAGGCATTTCGGTATCCCCTCCTGAGTTTGCGTAAAATAATTGTTGACAGTCCCCCTGTTTTGTAATATTATGCACAGGTTGACTTTTCAGAATACTAAATACTTAAGAGTTGGCGTATGCTGGTGTAGCTCAATCCGGTAGAGCAACTGATTTGTAATCAGTAGGTTGTAGGTTCAATTCCTATCACCAGCCTGTGATTTTTAGGGGAGATACCCAAGTGGACAAAGGGGGCTGACTGTAAATCAGTTGCTGTATGGCTTCGCAGGTTCGAATCCTGCTCTCCCCACTTGATTTCATTAACTGCGGATGTAGCTCAATTGGTAGAGTATCAGCCTTCCAAGCTGAGGGTTGCGGGTTCGAGGCCCGTCATCCGCTTCTTCAACTTCCCACACAGCTTGCACAACGACTCAGATTCACGGCAACAGCATGCACAACGACTCAGATTCACGGCAACAGCTTGCGACCGGCTCACAACAACAGCTTGCACAACGACTCAAACTCACGGCAACAGCATGCTACTCCATAAACTACTACCCCAACCTTTGTTATTCTGTTATAATCGTGTCAGTATATTTTGGCATTTATGAGGGTTATTTACGATGCAGTTGGTGAAATTGTTCATGGGTTTGGCGAGTTCATTGGGTATGCTTGCCCTTTCGTTGGCGTTGGGCGTGGTGAGTAATCACACGACAAACCCTCCGCCACCTCCCACCGTCCTCCCCCTCGAGTCTACTCCCCCCGTGTTGATGAGCTCGTCGCCATCTTCATCGTTTGACAACATTGTTCTTGAGAGTCCGTTGTCGTCCGATGCACTTGCCACTCCTTCCACGTACCCTGGTTGTACCGTTATGGCGAACCACCCTATTTTTGAGGCGTCAAGGTCTGGCAATCGCAAGGAGTTGCTCCGTCTTCTTAGTGCTAACGTTGAGGTTGTGAACTATTGCGACAACGCTTGGCAAACCCCCATATTTTATACCTCACTCAATACGGATATTGCCAACACTCTTCTGCTGTCGAGCTATGGTGCGGACATCGATCATCAGGACGCCATGGGCAACACACCGCTAATGTACAGCATCGCTCGCGATAACCTCACAATGGTGCGAAACCTTCTGGAGCTCCAAGCTCGCACGGATATCCCCAACATTAACATGGACATTGCTAGCCATCAGGCGTTACGCTATGCGTCCAACGATATTTTCATGGAGTTGCTTCGCTACCGTGCTCCGTCGGACATACCCAACGCCAAGGGGGAGTACCCTATTCACATTGCAGCACGACGGGGGAACTTGGACGGTATCTCGTACCTCGTGCAAATAGGTTCGAGCCTCGAAGCAAGGGACAATTTTGGTCGTACCCCCCTCATGTTTGCGGCAGCAGCTGACAGGCTCGACGCCGTCAAGCACCTTCTTAGCCTTGGGGCACGCATCGACGCAACATCAACAACTTGCGACACACCGCTGTCCATTGCAAAAAACTCTGGCAGTAGTAATGTTATCGCTTACTTGACAAATCTTGGTGCACCCGACAAAATGATTTTGACAGCAGAATCTGTCTGTCGTCCGAGTATCGCTGGCAGTAGCATACCGCAACTGACTACTGCTCCGTCGACGGATACCGTTGTTGACGGTGCTGACGGTGCTGTTGTTGACGGTGGTGTTGCTGACGGTGTTGACGGTGGTGCTGTTGTTGACGTTGGTGTTGCTGACGGTGGTGTTGTTGACGTTGCACCCACAGCTGAAACACCCACAACCACAAATATTCCTACCATAGTGAATAATTAAATGTTATAGTATCTGAAAATACAACACGGGAGATTATATTTTATGTTTAACAATTTCAGGGCTTTTTCCCTACTTTTTGGACTAACATTTATAATGATTATTGTTGGTGGTGCCATCGGTGGAGGTGGTGGCATGGTCATCGCACTAGGGTTCGCCATTTTTACCAACTTCAGTGCCTACTTCTACTCCCACAAACTTGTGCTCAAGATGTACAAAGCTGTCCATGTAACCGAACTTGAAGCACCCGGATTCCATCAAATTGTTCGTGAAATGGTAACAAAAAACAACCTGCCCATGCCTGAATTGTACATCGTGCAAAATAGTACGCCGAACGCTTTTGCCACAGGTCGCAACCCCCAACACTCTGTTGTTGCCGTTACCACAGGGCTAATCGACACACTTGACGAACGCGAAATAGCCGGCGTCATCGCCCACGAACTCGCCCACATTCACGGTCGCGACATACTCATCTCCACCGTTGCCGCTACCATTGCTGGTGCCGTATCATCCATGGCACTTTTCGCCCAATTCGCCTACATATTCGGCAGGGGCAACAATAACTCCAACCCTTTCGGCGGGCTTCTCCTAATCATCTTTGCACCCATTGCCGCGGGTATTATCCAAATGACCATCAGTCGCACAAGGGAATACCGTGCCGATGCTGTTGGTGCTAGGTTTTGCGGAGATCCGCAGGGGCTTGCCAATGCCTTACGCAAAATATCTCAGAAAGCAACCAGCCTCCCTGAGCCCGATATCAACCCCTCAACAGCCCACATGCTTATTTATAACCCCCTTCGAGGTCGTTCCATGTCTTCTTTATTCTCCACACACCCCCCAGTGCAAGAGCGTATTAGCCGCTTAGAAAATATGACACTGTAGGGCAACCCCTACTACTCATCACAACGAACGGACAACTACCAACAAGAGGGTACCACAATGATAATGCTATCCAATCCCCTACGCAAAATAGATCCATGGGGAGTTTTGAACATCACATTCGCAACAGTAATCCTCATGCTCGCCACCCTAATCATGACGCCAACACAACAGGTTTTCGCCGACAGCAAAGGCTCCAACCTGCTCACAAAAACACTGAAAATAAACAAAGTACCACCCGTCCTTATCGCCTACAAACAAGCATACCCCGAAACCATTACCGAAATTCGACTAATTCGTGGCGAATGGGCAATCATAACACGTAGCAACACAACATTATACTGGGCAAACGGACGGATACTCCCCGAACACCTCAAAGATAAATGGGAAACATACCGCTCATACATCTACTACACGTACCCCAAACATATGCAAGACCCTAAGAGTATACCGCAACAACGTGTGGAATCCCTAAACAAGTACGCCAAGAGAATACGCAAAACATCGAAATCCACAGCACAAGAAAACACATTCGCAAAAGAACTCTACGGTGCAAATACGGCAGCCGGTATCGCCAATTATATCGTGCCCACAACACTTTTTGGCAAAAAAATACGCGTACACGCACTAATTGAACCACACCTCAAAAGTGTTGACAATGCTGTGTTCGAACGTGCCAAAACAGATACGGAAGTCAGAGAATTCCTCAAAAACATAAAGTCGGTCTGGGGCTACAGCTGGCGTGATATTAGTGGCACACAGATTATCAGCTACCACAGCTACGGTCTGGCTGTGGATATCCTACCGTACAACCCGAAAAACAAAATCATCTACTGGCAGTGGGCAAGCCAATTCCGTGATGACTGGCTACAGGTTCCGCTAAAAGAACGTTGGTCGCCACCCCTATCCGTCATCAATATTTTTGAGCAGAACGGCTTTATTTGGGGTGGGAAATGGACACTTTACGACACCATGCATTTCGAGTACCGTCCGGAGATGCTAATCCTGTCCAAGTAGTGGGGGCTCGCACCGAGGCGAACCGTCGCACCGCTCCATTCACCCGTGAGCCTGTGAGCCTGTGAGCCTGTGAGCCCGTGAGCCCGTGAGCCCGTGAGCCTGTGAGCCCGTGAGCCTGTGAGCCCGTGAGCCCGTGAGCCCGTGAACCCGTGAACCCGTGAGCCCGTGAACCCAATGACCACTAAGGCGGGGAATACCTAGCAACACAAAAAAGCACCCCCGTACGAGATTGTGCTCGGCAGGGATGCTCTTCTGCGTTTCCGTAATGTTATTGCGTCAGTACGTCGGCGTCGGCTCGTCAGTACGTCGGTGCGTCGGTACGTCGGCACGTCGGCGTCGGCTCGTCGGCTCGTCGGTGCGTCGGCGTCGGCTCGTCGGTGCGTCGGCGTCGGCTCGTCAGTACGTCGTCGTCGGTGCGTCGTGTTCAACCACCGGCTACTTGATGTCGATGAACGTCTGCAGAGGTCTGCTCCTCGTAACGTGTCTCAGCTTGCGTAACGCCTTGGCTTCTATCTGCCGAATACGTTCCCTCGTAACGTGAAACTTTTTGCCCACCTCTTCCAACGTGTGATCCGTTTCGCAATCGATACCAAATCGTAATTTTAGGACATTAGCTTCCCGTTCGTTCAGCGTGCTGAATGTTTGTAGTATTAGGTCTTTGAGTTTCATGGACATCACTTCGTCCATGGGGTTTTTCGCTGATTTGTCTTCGATGAAGTCCCTTAGTGAGCTGTCTTCGTCTTCGCCTATGGGTGTTTCTAGTGATATTGGTTCTTTGGCTATTTTGGCGACTTTTTTGACTTTGGCAACATCCATGCCTGCTTTTTCGGCAATTTCTTCAGGTGTTGGCACTCGTCCTAGTGATTGTTGCAATGTTCTGGAGATTCGTCCTAGTTTGTTCATTGTTTCGATCATGTGTACTGGTATTCGTATTGTTCGGGCTTGATCGGCGATGGATCGTGTAATGGCTTGTCGAATCCACCATGTTGCGTACGTGGAGAATTTGTATCCCCTTCGGTACTCAAATTTTTCTACAGCTTTCATGAGTCCCATGTTCCCTTCTTGAATGAGGTCAAGGAACTGCAGTCCTCTGTTGGTGTATTTTTTGGCTATGGATACAACGAGTCTTAGGTTTGATTTGACGAGTAGTTCTTTTGATCGTGTGTAGTTTCGGACACCGACTTGTGTATCTTTGTATATTTGGTAGAATGTTTCGTAATCTTGCTCGTATATTTCTAGCACCCCTTCACAGTCGCCAACATAGGATGCATATTTGCCGCAAAGTACGTCTGTGTCGTTTTTGTTCATTCCTAGCGATTTGCAATGTTCGACTAGTTCGTCCACACTGGGGTAAACGGCGTTGTATTTGTAGCCGAGTATTTTCATAATATCACGCATTTTGTATCGATGTTGTTGTAGAGCGGAATAGTTTTCTTCTAGTTCGGCGAGATATTCTTCGAACAGCTTAGTGTGCATGTGTATTTTGACGATGAGCAGTTCGGCTAGTGAGTCGATGTAGTGTTGTTTTTTCTTGTATCGTTTGTATTTTTTGATTAGTTTGAGGCAGTCGTTAACCATCCCCATGAGTGCTTCTTCTCTCTGTGCGACCATGACTTCGTGTATTGATGGGTCTTCGGTTTCGGGTATGGTATTTTCGGAATTGGTGTTTAGTGTTAGTTCTTCTGTTTTGTCTTTTGCTTTGCTATCTTCGTCAGCCGTGGTGTTGCCATGGTTTTTCGTATCCACTTCGGGGGAGCCATCCTCTTCATTCTCTTTGTTTGCTCCTGTGTCGAGGTGTAGGTCGGCAAGGTCTTTGATGGTATTTTCCCCTGTTGCTATGTCGTTTAGGAAGTCGGTGAAGTCTCTGAGCACAACGTCATATCGGAAGATGTTGCTTAAGGCTTCGATTTTTCCTTTTTCGATATTTTGTGCAACGGCACGTTCTTTTTCACGATTGAGGAGGTCGATGTCGCCCATTTCTTTGAGATAGAGACGCACGGGGTCGTCAATGGGCGAGGCTTCGAGTAGGTGTTCGTTTGTCAATGGTCCTGCTACCCCTTCGCTGTGTTCCCCATTTGTATTTGATGGTTCTGAGTATTCCATGATTGATTCTCCAGCGTCTTGGCTATCCACAATATCTATTCCTGCTGCTTTTAGGTCGAGTATTGCGGTTTCGATCATAGCCCCAGACATCGAGTTTGGTAGGGCGTTACGAACTTGCTCTGTTGTTAGGAACCCTTTTTTTTCAGATAGTTCGGTTAGGTGTTGCATGTTATCATCGTTTAAAGATTTCATATAACCTCTTTTTATATTTTGGTTTATATTTGTGTTAAGTTTGTTGTTGTAATATGCTAGTTATTGTTGTACGTTTTGGTAACGCTTGGCGTGTGCTTTTGGGCACTTTCAGTTATATTTACCTTATCGGCGTTTACGCTTTTTTACTAACTCAATATATTCGTTACCTAGCTGTAATGCCCTGTTTAAGGCGTCGTATTTTTTTTGTTTGTTATTGTTGTCATCATCTTGTTTGTTTATGTTTTCGTATTCGCCGTATTCGTTCACACCCTCTCCCTTTAGTGTGTTTAGTGTGGTGGAAAGGGTTTTTATGGCGTATTGTTCTGAGTTTGTCAGTTGTTTTTTCAGATTCAGAATATATTTTTCAAAATCATCCTCAGGCATACTTGCGAGGTTACGCGTGTAAATGATTGAGAATTTTCCACTATCCCTACGAGTGAAGAAGGTGGTTAAAGGTTCACCAGATGTGTAGTAAGCTTGCAGTATTTGGTAGAACTCCCTGCAAAGGGTATCATAGAAGTGGTCAGGTCGCAAACCATCCATGTAGAGGGGGACGTTATCATGGGAGCTGTGTAGCAACAAGTATGCCAGAAAATCACGCTCCCGTAAAGACACCATTCCGAGGTAGTTGGAATCTTCCCTTGCGTGGTTTGAATACCCTGCCCCTGAATCCCCTTGAATATACAAAGACGAAGATTTCGGCGTAAAGTTCATATAATTTTTGACAAAAATATCATGGGGGATGTTGCAAACTCTGCTTACAAGGTGTGCGTAGTATTCTCGGTGGTAAGCGTGGGGGAACGACTGAACAAGCTCACCCGCCCACGCCAAAATCTTATGGGACTCATTGGGGGAACTCGCTCCCGCCACCTGTTGAACAACAGCGTATTCTAGCAGATCCTTCTCCCCCGCCAGCAGGGTTGCCATGGCATCATCACCACCACCACCAGCATCATCACCACCACCACCAGCAGCACCACCAGCAGCACCACCAGCAGCACCACCAGCAGCACCACCAGCAGCAACAGCACCAGCACCACTCGCAAGGAAGTCCACAATATAGTCGTCAGGATCCTGCCCATTAGGCACAAACGCAACCATGGGTGCAACACCCTCCTGAGCGAATACGGGTAGCGATTTCAACGCCGCCTTCTGTCCTGCTTCATCCCCGTCGAAGACTAGTGTGAACTCCTCGAAGTATTTTTTCATATTAACAACATGTTGCTGTGTAATGGCTGTTCCCATTGTTGCCACAACGTTTGCGTAGCCGATTGTGTCCATACGCATGACGTCGAAATACCCTTCAACAATGAGCAGTTTTTTGTTTGTTTTGAAGTTTCTTGCGTTATGAAAGTTGTAGAGCAGGTTACTTTTGCGAAAGATAATCGAGTCTTTGGAGTTGAGGTATTTTGGTTGTCGCGTGTTGTCCATTATTCGTCCGGAGAATCCGGCGAGGTTGCCACGTACGTCGCGTATGGGGAATACAATCCTGCCGTAGAATGGTGAGTATATTCGTCCTTTGGCACTTACGGCAAAAACTCCACTTTCGATAAGTTCTTCACGTGGGAAGTTTGTGTTGAGGTTGTCGGGAGTGATGTTGTCGGGCACGAACCCTATTTGGTATCGTTGTATAATTTCGAGTGTGAACCCCCTGTTGCGAATGTAGTTGAGTGCTTCAGCATGTTCGTTTTTCATGATAGATTTGCATGCGTACCGCAACAATTCTTCATTGATGGTACGCATGATGGTTGTGCGTGATCTATCTGCAACGGAGCTCCCCCCTGTAACAACAAACTCGATACCGTACGTATCGCACAGGGATTCCACTGCATCGACGAATGAGAGGTTTTGTCGTTCCATGACGAAGGCTATTGTGTCCCCCGACGCTCCACACCCGAAGCAGTGGTAGAACCCTTTTGCTCTATCCACGCTGAATGATGGTGTTTTTTCGTTATGGAATGGGCAGAGTCCTTTGTGAGTGTTGCCGGCAGGTTTCAGCTCTAGGTGTGCTGAGATTAGCTCCACAATGTCCACTCTGTCTTTCAGTTCTTCCAGTGTTTTTTCAGCTACTTTCCCCACATACCACTCCCGTTTTGTTGGGAAGTCCTGTTCCCTGAAAACTCCCGTCCTGTGGAGCTGTTTGTGCAACTTACTGAGTTATTGAGCCACTATTTTTCTGTGAAAACGGTATTTTCTTGCTCCATGACACGAATAAACGTTGTGCGTTTGGTGAGTTCTTTGAGTCGTTTTGCCCCAACGTATGTGCATGCTGATCGAACGCCTCCAAGGATATCCCGTACGACGGTGTCAACAGAGCCACGGTATGGCAACCGCACAACCTTCCCCTCAGAGGCTTTGTACTCGGCAACACCACCGGAATAGCGTTCCATCGCCTCTTTGGAGCTCATGCCGTAAAACAGCATAACTTTGGTGCCATCCTCTTCTTCGATAATGTCCATTTCAGATTCAGTGTGTCCTGCAAACATGCCACCAATCATGACGAAATCTGCACCAGCACCGAACGCCTTGGCAACATCACCGGGGGCAAGGCAGCCACCGTCGGAGATTATTAGCCCGCCAAGCCCATGGGCGGAATCGGCACAATCGATAACAGCGGAGAGTTGGGGATACCCCACGCCAGTTTTGACGCGAGTGGTGCATACGCTCCCCGGTCCGATACCAACTTTCACAATGTCAGCACCGGCAAGGATAAGTTGTTCGGTCATTTCGCCGGTAACCACGTTGCCCGCAATGATGACGTAATCGGGGAACATGGAGCGAACCTTCGCAACAAATAGCACAAACGATTCGGTGTACCCGTTGGCAACGTCGATGCATATCATTTTGAGTAGTGGTGAGAGTGCGAGAATGCCTCTCAGTGCGTTGAAGTCGGTATCGCTAATGCCGATGCTTACTGCCACGTGTTTGAGTGTGCTTTCCAGCGTATTGTCTTTTTTGAGTGATACGATGAAATTGCCCCAGTCTTCAACGGAGTAGTGTTTGTGTACGGCAACCATCATCCCACTTTTGGAGAGTTCTTTTGCCATGGTAAACGTTCCCACAGTGTCCATATTTGCGGCGATGATGGGCACGCAGGTGATGGTGTGGTTGGAGTGTTTGGTTGTAAATGTTCGTTCCAAGCTGACCTCGGATCGGCTTGATAGTGTTGACCTTTTTGGTCGTATGAGTACATCTTTGAAACCAAGTTTGATATCGTTTTCTATTTTCACAGCAGTCCTCCAGCAGGTTCATGCCTATTTTGTTTTGTTTTTATATTTGTTTTCGTTTCTGTTTTGTTTAAGTAAACCTTTGCACCATGTTGCCATGTTGCCACGCCGTTACGTTGTTACAGCACCATGTTGCCATGTTGCCACGCCGTTACGTTGTTACGTTGTTACAGCGAGTCGGTTCCTTTGTCTCGGTATTCGTTGAGTTTGTTACGCAATGTGCGTACTGATATGCCTAGAGCTTCGGCAGCCCGTGTTTTGTTTCCGTCCGTTTTTTCTAGGGTTTGCAGAATCATGATACGTTCAGCGTCTGCTAGTGTTCCGTCTCCCATGTTTGGTTCTGAGTCTGTGTTTTCTCCAGTATCTCCAGTATCGTCTTTGTGTTCGTTTAGTTTGTTGTTAACTTCTAGGGGTTGCACTTCCAGTGTGGAACGCATTGTGTTGAGTGTTATTCCGTGTAGGAAGAGTGAGGTTTTGGTAATTGTTTCGTCTTTGGTGAGTATTACGGCTCTTTCGATTGTGTGTTCTAGTTCACGTATGTTTCCGGGGAATTCGTACGATTGCAGTATTTTGAGGCATTCGTTATCCAGCCCTTTGACTTTTTTCATGTTCACCGTTGCGTATTTGGCGATGAAGTGGTTGGCTAGGGGTTCGATGTCTCCCACTCTTTGTCTGAGCGGGGGCAGCTCTACGGCGATGACGTTGAGTCGGTAGTAGAGGTCTTCCCTGAAGTCCCCTTCTTTTATCATTTCGAGTAGGTCGCGGTTTGTTGTTGCTAAGATACGCACATCGATTTTGCGAGATTTTGTTGATCCGATGCGATCTATTTCCCTTTCTTGGAGTACACGGAGCAGTTTTGCCTGTAGGTGCATGGGTATTTCGCCGATTTCGTCTAGTAGTAGTGTGCCTTCATGGGCAATTTCGAATTTCCCTAGTTTGGTGGATATTGCTCCTGTGAAGGCTCCTTTTTCGTGTCCAAAGAGTTCGCTTTCGATGAGTGTTTCGGGTAGAGCGGCACAGTTTACTGCGACAAAAGGTTTGTCTTTGCGTAAGGAGTGTTGGTGAATGTATCGTGCGAACACCTCTTTCCCCGTGCCACTTTCGCCGGTAATTAGGATGGTGGAGCTTGTGGGTGCGACCTCTTTTGCCAATCCGAATACCATGCTCATTTCGGGGGAGGCGAACACAGCACCGTTGCCACTGGATGGGGTTGTTTCGGTTGGGGAGCCGTCCATGCGGTTTTGGTGCTCTGCAATGTAGAATGTTCGTCGCACAAGTTCTTCGATAACTTCGGGTGAGAAGGGTTTGAGAACATAGTCTGTTGCCCCCTCTTTTATGCATTCCACAGCACTGTCTACGGTGCCGTAAGCGGTGATGAAGCAGAGTGGTGTTTGAATACCGGCTTGACGTAGTTTGCGAAACATCCCATGTCCGTCCAGCACGGGCATACGCATGTCGCTAATGATGAAGTCGTAATGTTGTTTTGTTGCTTTTTCAAACCCTTCTTCGCCATGGGAGGCTGTGTCAACGTGAATTCCCATACGTTTGATGGTTTCGTACACAGCAGAACGCATGTTGTCGTCGTCGTCCACAACTAATACCTTTTTTTTCGTATCGTTGTTTGTATCAGTTTTGGTTTTGGTTTTGATTTTGATAGACATAAAAACACCACACACAGAAGCTTAGCACTATTATCATTTAGTGCCATTAAATAAAGGACAAGGGGTAAGGGCTAGTATTGAGCGGTATTCGATGGGTATTCAGGGTAAAGCATCGAACACAGCTGAAGCAATTTACAATTTTACCCTATTTTTAGAGGTATTTCAATAATAAACTCAGTATATGTTTGCGAGTCGGTGTCCACGTTGATTCGGAAGCCGTGGGCTTGCACTAATTTGTACACAATGGATAGCCCCAAACCTGTCCCTTTCGCTTTGGTTGTTTGGAAGGGCATAAACAACCGCTCCAGCATATCTTCAGGGATACCGGAACCGCTATCGTAAAACATGAGCATGAGTGTGTTGTTGTTTACGGTGGAGGATAGGCGGATATTGCCACCAGAATCGCTTTCGATTGCATCCACGGCGTTGTTGATGATGTTCATGAATACACGTTTCATGAGTTCGCCGTCGCAAACAATAACTGCGTCTTCATCTATGGTGTTCGTAAAATTAATACCCTTATCGCGAATCATGTGCACAAGGTACATGACAACCTCGTCCACAAGGGTGCGAACGTTGTGCTCTTTGGGCGATATGTTGAGATCACGTGTGAAGATTAGCATGTTGGATATGATGGAGTCCACGGTACGCACGGCGACGCCTATTTTTTTCACAAGTTTTTGACTTTCGTGATTCGTGCTCAGATCTCGCCCCAACAAGGAGGCAAACAGCTCGATGGAGCCTAAGGGGTTACGAATATCGTGGGCAATGTTGGCGGCCATCTCCCCCATCATCCTGAGGTTTTGATCCCTTTGCGACTCCTTCTCTAGGTTACGCAAGCGTGTAATCTCGTCGATAACATACACGCGACCCTGATACTCTGAGCTATCAAGGGGGTGGTAGCTTACTTTGAAGTAGCGGAATCCGTCTTCAACAACATTAATGTCGTCGTGGCGAGCTTCGCGAATAAGGTTCTGGAATGCGTCCTTGCCCAAATCGGCAATGAGCATCTTGCTACGGGAGTTGCTGAGTAGCTCGGTGCCGTCGGAATCGATAACATAGATGGCGTTGGTGGTGTTGTCGATAACCGTTTCCAAAAGGTTGTGTACGCTGGCAAGTTCGCGATTTTTCTCCTCAACCTCTTCACGAAGAGTATCGAAACTGCTGGATATCTTGTCCACAGCGTTGTCGTAGATACTGTTAAACGCCTGCATCTGTTCCATCATGTGGGCAAAGGGATCGTCGCCACCGGGTAGTTCGGGCATGGGTTCCACCGTATGGAGCCCTGCCGCTATGGCTGTGTTTGCCGTGTGAGGCGTGCCCGTGTGAGGCGTGCCCGTGTGAGGCGTGCCCGTGTGAGGCGTGCCCGTGTGAGGCGTGCCGCCCATCTCTGAGCCACTGCTCCCCTTTCCATGGAGGTTGTTACCCTTAGTCGGGTTGTTGTTATCAGTCATAAGTGGGCTACTCTCTTCGTTTTAATACTTCCTCCACCTGCCTACACTGCCACTGCCTTGCCACTGCCTTGCCACTGCCTTGCCACTGCCCTGCCACTGCCCTGCCACTGCCCTGCCACTGCCTTGCCACTGCCTTGCCACTGCCCTGCCACTGCCCTGCCACTGCCTTGCCACTCTGCTACTGCCTTGATACCCCTGAACGCCACTGTGTTGAGCTCAGTTCGCTTTGAGCAAGGTTGGCATAAATCGACGACGGAGCATTTTCGCCGACCATTTCGTAATATACTTGTGCCCTTTCGATGTCGCCCATGTTGTGGTATGATTTTGCTAGGAAGTAGAGTCCTTGTGCTGTGGCGTCGTCTGTTTGTCGGTACATTCTGATAAAGGTTGAGAGGCTTGCAATTGCGTCGCCGTATCGTCCTTGGTCGTATCGGCTAACGCCGTAGTCTAGGTAAACAAAGTGTGCGTTGTCGAATGTAACTGCTTGGTTGTTTGTTAGGTCGGCGTACAGGGATTCCACCATGACCAATTTTTTCACGTTATCGGTTTCGCCTGAGTAGAGTTTGTATTTCATGGCAAGTGCGTGGGAGGCGTTTCGCGTATATTTTTGTGCAAGCCTGTAGGCGTCGTCCCTGTTTCTTTTGGCAACATTGTTGACGACAAAGTCCATTTCGTTTTCGTTGAATATGTTTGGATCTGGGTTTTCGTCTCCAATAATCAGTCCCAGTGCTGTGTAGAGTCGGCTGTCCACTTTTTCGCCGTCATCTGGTGGTATCTGGTAGTAGATTCCTGCAGCTTCATCGTAGTTGTCCATATTTATGAGTGATAGTCCGAGTAGAATCCCTGTTCCTGCTGTGAGTGTTTTGTTTTGGCTTAGTGCGATGTATTCTTTGTTTCTGTTGAAAATATCCAATACGTCGCCGTAGAGTCCTTTGTTGTAGAGTTCGTTTATTGAGGAGTAGAGGAGCGTGTCCACAACTTCACCCACGTCGTTGTATGTTTCGTTGGCGTAATTTTCTTCAAAGTCTTTTGCCATTGCTAGCCCTACTGTTTGTGCATCGTTTCCGGTCATGGCGAGTTTGTCTTTGACTTCTAGGTAGTATGCTTGTCGGAACAGGTCGTCCCACCGTGTTGAGTTTGTTAGTAGGTCGCGTCTATTCATGGTGTAGCTTTGTGCGGCACTCATTGCGTCTAGGAAGTGTCCGTCTTCCACGAGTTTGCTGACGTAAGTGTAGCTTTCTTCGTCTTCCACAGCGTAAAGTGAGTCTATGAATGCACCGTCGGGGTATGTTTTGTAGTAGAGAGCCATTATGTTTTTGGCATCGTCGGTTTTTCCGTTGGCGTAAAGTTCGACTCCTGTTTTAAATATTGCTTCCTCTTTGAGGTATGATTGATCGTTGTACCTTTTGGAGGTGTCGTATTTGGAGTGGAATAGGTCTACGGCGTCAATGACTCCTTTGTAGTCGCCGGATTGTAGCATGCTAAGTGTTAGTATGTAGAATACTTCGTCGTCGAATTTGCCTAGGTCGCTGAGTTCGTTTACGCCAAAGAACCCTCTCCAGTAGTTGTATTCGCGTTCTTCTAGGTGAGCCAGTGCGTATTCCCAAGATGATCTTTTGCAGTATTCTGCTTCGGGGTACATGTCGATGCATTCGAGGAAGAGTTTGTCGCGTTGCACAGTGTCCCCTAGTTTTTCGTATATTTTTGCTTGTTCGTATGTAACATAGGCGAATGCTGTGGGGTTTTCCCGTGATGTTTTGAGGATGTATTGCGACATTTGGGTTGCTTTTTCACTTTTCCCACGTTTTCTGTAGCTGTTGTACATGCTTAGTAGTATTTCGTCTGAGTAGTTGTCTAGTATGGGTTCGTAAATGTCGAATCTGTCGTAGTAGTAGTTTGATACAACGTGGAGGTTTTGTTGTTCGTAGAGGAAGCCCAGTTTGGGGAGTATTTCCATGGAGTCTTTGGGGTAGTTGTCGGTAAATTTTTCGTAAATTGCTAACGCTTCTTGTAGGTTCCCTTGCATGAGGTTTGTGTCTGCAAGGTCTAGGGTAGCCTCTTTTTGTGAGGCAACGTCGGGTGCAAGGCTGAGTAGCATTGTGTAGAGTTCGATGGATCGAATGTAGTTGAAGGAGTTACGTTCGGCATCGGCTGCTTGTCGAATGAGCGTTAGTGGTAGGTAAGCATTGGGGTAGTTTTTCATTAGTTGTTCAAAGTATTTTGCTGATTGTCGGTAGAGGTCTTCCCGACCTGTCGATTCTGCTTCGTCGTAAAATGCTTGTCCCGCGGCCAATAGGGAGCGTTGAGCGTACACTGTGCCCCTTGTGAGGTTTAGTGCCCTGTCAAAAAGTTGGACTGCTGTGTTATAGTCTTGCATATCGAGGCGTTTCTTCCCTTCATTGAAGATATTGTCGGGGATGTCGGGGGAGCCCCCCTGCACACCGGGGGTTGGTATGGAGGGGAATAGTATGTAACTAGATAGTGCCGTATCGGTGGTTTCAAGCTTTGAGGCGGCTATCCTCACCCTATCGCGACCGATGGTTGCCCCTACTTTTGCCCCTTTTTGTGCACGCACGATAATGCTGTTTCCGGTGGAGGTGATGCTGTAGATAAATTCGTCATCTATGATATTATTTATGGGCTCAGATATGTTTCGCGTTAGTACAATCTCCACTTGGGATTGCGATTTTATCACTTGCGATACATCTTTTTCGTCGATATTGATTTTAATCGAGGAGTACAGCTTGCTTTGCAGTATGGATATCTCTTCAGCTACGGCAATGCTAGGAGCAAGGCTCATCACTAGCAATGCCACCACCGTTGCCGTTGCCGTTGCCATAGCCTTAGCCTTAGCCATAGCCATAGCCATTGACATTGACATTGACATCGCCATATATTTTGAGTAAAATTTTTTCACATGCATACTTAAATTTTAGTTCGAAACGCCCCCTCTTTACAAGAATTATTTTTATAGTTTTTTCGTATAACTATTGATTTTATATACTTACGGTGTTATATATAGCTTGTGTAAGGGTGTCGTATGTTGAGTAAAAACAACATATATCTTGTGTGTCGCTTCAATTAAATAAAGCCTCGCCTCCGCTAACCACTCCCAACTTCCAATGAAGGTTAGCTAATACTAAGGCAGGGCTACTTCCAGACTTATCAGCTTACGCTGTCGTACAAAAATAACTGACAGCACAACCGGAAAAGCTCAGTCGCCAACAGGTTACTGCTACCAACTCAGTAGCAAACAGAAAGCTCACCACTAATAACCCCCATTACACAAAAACCGACTATTTAAAAATATAGGGGGAACTATTTCACTATGCCAACACATGCTGACGCTCAAAATACAACCCTTATTGATAGCCAACAAAACATGTCCTTCATCGAGTTCACACTCTTCAAAAACGGCAAACCACTACACTACTGCATCAATATCGACCATGTTATTGAAATTTCCGAATTCCCCAAAGTTATCTCAGAAGTGAGCTCACAAGACGACTTCGTTTACGGGATTATCAACATACGGAAAAATGTCTTCCTACCACTCTACAACATCGCCTACCGACTACAGCTCGATCACGACGTACTGCCCAACAAAGCAAAAATCATCGTACTCTACATAAACAGCTCCCTAGTTTCAATACTTGTCAACCAAGTGAGCCGTATTCACAACATCTCTGCAAGACGAATCACACTGGCAAGCCCATTCATCAACGCCTCCGTACCCTGCACCTCAGGCTACTTCAAAGTCAAAAACAAAATCGTTCAAATACTCGACATCGAAGACCTGCTCCAAGCTGCTCAAACCACACACAGTGCCACACACAGTGCCACACACAGTGCCACACACAACAACCCCACTGTGGCAAGCGAACTCCTACAGCGAAACATCCTCTTGGTCAACAACTCACACATCCTAAGCAACTACATCAAATACGCACTAAACAACGCCCACACCGGCAACAACACCACAATCGCAAACACCAACCAAGACGCCATGGCAACCCTCACAACCCTCGAACAAAACCACAACGAACTACCCAGCATCATCATCTGCACCGCCGACTCCCAAGGGAACAAACTCATACACCAAATACAACACAACCCCAAATACACCATGCCCATCCTCGTCATCCCCCCTGCACATCAGTCCGACGAAGACAAAAACTCCTTCCAAAAACAAATGGAACAAATGGAACACTTACAGCTCACCAACAAACTACTCATACTCAACAAACCCACAATAACAGACATCACAAACTCCGTTACGCAACTACTCTCGCACTCCGAAAAACAAACAAATAAATAAATAAATCATACTACCCAATAAGGGGGGACACACAATGAAAACCACCAAAATACGTAACCTACAAAGCATTCTCAGAGCAACCCTAATATTAACACTCGTGCCAATACTCTACGCATGTGCACCAGTGGGAAGCACCGGAGGAGATAACTACAACCGCAACGTCGCAAACCTAAACGACGAAGTTGTCGGACTCAAACAAAGCATCACCGAACTGCAAATCGAAGTTGAACAACAACGACAATTTGTCGACCAACTATCCAACAGCCAAAGCATACAAGACGACCTACTCGTTAACCTCAACCAACGCAACAATACCATACAAAACACCGATACACTAAACAACACAGGGTATGTGGCACCAATAACAACAACCACAACAACCACAGCTCCCACAGACACAAACCTCAACACTAGCGAAGCATTCAACGCCAATACCGTAACCCTCGAACCTCTGCAAAATGGTGAGGAAGACGAAGTTGTGTCCAACATCATCATAACACCAGCTAATTCCGGATTCGGACCAAGCTCCCAACCCATAATCGCCACTGAAGCACAGATAAACGAAATAGTGGACAGCGGCACCGCAACCGTTGCACAACCACTCCTCATTGTTGCAGAAGGGGAACTATCCCGCAAAGACCTCTACAACCGTGGCTACAGCGAATACTCAAACCAAAACTACGCCATGGCCATCAACACCTTCAACGCCTACATCAACCGCTACAACGACGACCTCACCGACAACGCACAATACTGGATAGGGGAAAGCTACTACGCTGAAGGGAACTATGACCGTGCTTACGTCGCTTTCGAGAAGGTTGGCAAAAACTACCCCGATAGCAACAAAATCTCCGACTCGCTCTACAAAATGGCTGTCATACGCAACAAACAAGGTGATAGCGTTGCCGCACGGAGCATCGCCGAAAAACTGGTGCAAATGTACCCCGCAACCTCTGCTGCACGTTACGCACGACAAAATATTCTGTAGCCTCAAGCTCTGAGCTGGTGGTGCAAATGGGGGGGGGACGTACCCCTGTTACGCACCACCATGCACCACCACGCACCGCCATGCACCACCAACCGCACCGCCATGCACCGCCACGCACCGCCATGCACCGCCATGCACCGCCATGCACCGCCAACGCACCACCATGCACCACCATGCACCACCACGCACCGCCATGCACCACCAACCGCACCGCCATGCACCACCAACCGCGAACATATTAGCCAATTGTATAGTATATGTTATATTATCACACACCCCACAATCCCCCGCATGCAAAGGCTTTCAGCCTATTCCCCTTGCACCACCGCCCATCACCCAACATTTTATGCAAATAAAATATAAAAAAGCTTGCAATACGTGCAAAAATAAAGTATGGTTAGTAGATATTACTTTTTGTAGTGGCTTTGCCCTTCCTTAGCTAACAGAAACAGGGCACCCACTTCAAAAAACAGATATCAGGCTAACCCACCCTTCTAATATCGATGGCTACCCTGCTAATCTTGCATTTACAACAAAATAACTACTAAGTTAAGTGGTGAAAAGCATAACACTCATCCTGTTTTTTTATAAACTTTTCATACCTGTCTTCATCACATTTAATACACTTAGGAGGTGCTTTATGAGAGAAAGTTGGGGATCACAATTCGCGTTTCTAATGGCTGCGGCAGGTTCTGCTGTTGGTCTTGGTAACGTTTGGAAGTTTCCATACGAAGTAAGTAGTGCGGGGGGTGGTGCATTCCTTGTTGCCTATTTGGTAATTATTTTTGCCATCGGTATCCCGCTAATGCTTGCTGAGTTTGCTATTGGTCGTGCTGGTCAAGGTTCTGGTATTACGGCATTCGTTAATTTGGGCAAGAAAAACTGGGCTGTCATCGGTTTAGTCGGTGTTTTTTCTGGTTTCCTTATCCTTAGCTTCTACAATGTTGTTGCTGGTTGGGCGTTGTTCTACTTCAAGGACAGTGTTACGGGCTCGCTATTCGCTCCTGGTATCGACTATGCTGGCGTATTCACTGGTCAGATTACTGCTGACCTCAGCCCCATATTCTACACTGCGATTATTACCTTTGCTTCCCTTGGTATTATTGTTATGGGCGTTCAAAAGGGTATTGGTATGTTTGCTACGATATTCATGCCCCTGCTCATTGTGCTCCTTGTAATATTGATGGTGCTCGCATTGCGTCTTGACGGTGCCATGGCTGGTGTGAAAATATACCTCACACCCGACTTTGCACGCCTAGCCACTGCTGAAGTTTGGTCTCGTGCTGCTGCACAGGCGTTCTTCTCCATTAGTATCGGTATGGCTGTGCTGTTGACTTATGCGTCCTACTTGGGCAAAGAGCTTAGTCTTCGTCGTGCGGCTATTACTGTTTCGTTGGTGGATACGGCTATTGCGTTCCTAGCAGGGTTCATCGTAATGCCTATTGTTGCTGCATTGGGTCTCGATCCTCAAGCGGGTCCATCATTGGTATTTATCGCTGTACCGTCGTTGCTTGCAACTATCCCTGGTGGTCAGATATTCTCCATTATGTTCTTCGTAATGCTTCTGATTGCTGCTATTACCTCCATCGTTTCCATTATGGAGGGTGCCATTGCCATCTTGAAGGATAGCTTTAATCTTCCTCGTAAGGTAAGTATTTTCATCCTTGGTGGTGCGTTAACAGTTACATCCACAATTGCTTCTCTATCGTTGCATCTGTGGTCGGGCTTTACCATCGGCGGAATGAACATGTTCGACTTGTTCTCGTTTGTGGCAGAAACTGTGGGCTTGCCACTTGGTGCTCTATTGGTATCCATCTTCTTCGGCTACATCATGCCTGCACGCATGAAGCAAGAGATTGATGGTGATGAGCCAAATATGATTACCACTTTGGTAATTTGGTCTACAAGAACCATTGCTCCAGCTGTATGTTTGTTCCTACTTTACACAGGAATTACAGGCGTGCTTGCTTAGAGCGTACCAAGCAAACATATTCGACGCAAATAACCCCCGAGAGTTGTATTACTTTCGGGGGTTATTTTGTGTTCGGTATTCTTGCGAGTGGTTGTGTGCGGAACAGCCAGCGGAACAGCCAACTGAACAGCCGTGCGTAACAGTCAGCTGAGCAGCCAGCGTAACAGCCGTGCGTGCTAGTCGTTGTGCTAATTCTCCCGCCGTTACAGAATTCCGAAAATCTTACGTTTTGTCATCGTGGGGCTAGACAGGTTTTCCGGCACAAGTAGTGCGTCAATCTCTTCCATGGTCATAATCCCTTTGTCCACAGCAATATCTATGACCGATCGTCCTGTTGCCAGTGATTCTTTTGCTATGATTGATGCTTTTTCGTACCCTATGTGCGGATTGAGCAGTGTTGCAATACCTATTGAGTTGTAAACACTGTCGTAGCACACTTTTTCGTTTGCTGTAATGTCGGCAATGCAGTTGTGTGCTAGTGTTGAGCAGGCACCTTGCATCCCTTTGATACCTGTGAAGAGTGAGTACGCTATTATTGGTTCCATGACGTTTAGTTCAAGTTGTCCTGCTTCGCAAGCCATTGTGATTGTGGTGTCGAACCCTACAACTTGGAAGCAGACTTGGTTTACGACTTCGGGTATGACAGGGTTGACCTTACCGGGCATGATTGATGAGCCGGGTGTCATGGGTGGCAGATTGATTTCGTTGAATCCGGCACGCGGACCAGAGGACATAAGTCTTAGGTCGTTGCAGATTTTTGAGAGTTTTACAGCTAGTCGTTTCATGGTTCCTGAGAGGTAGATGTATGCTCCTGTGTCTTGTGTTGCTTCCACAAGGTTTGAAGATGTTTTCATGGGTAGCCCTGAGAGGTCGGACAGTTTTTTGATTACTTTTGCGGTGTATTTGGGGTGCGAGTTGATACGTGTGCCCACCGCTGTGCCTCCCAGATTGACTTCCAGCAATAGTTTCGCGGCTTCACGAACGCGAGTTACGTCTTCGAGGAGTGTGGACGACCATGCACCGAACTCCATGCCAAGTGTTATGGGCACAGCTTCTTGCAGCTGTGTTCGCCCGATTTTTATAACGCCGCTGAATTCATCCCTTTTGTTGGCGAGTATGCTTATTAGTACACCCATGCTGTCTAGTAGTTCTTCGAGCATGAGGTACAGTGCCATGCGTAGGGCTGTGGGGTAAACGTCGTTTGTGGATTGGGAGAGGTTGACGTCATCGTTTGGGTGCAGGTGTTGGTAGTCTCCTAGGTTGTAACCGAGGTGTTCAAGTCCGATATTTGCAATGACTTCGTTGAAGTTCATATTAGTGGATGTGCCTGCCCCACCTTGAATTGCGTCCACAACAATATATTCGTGGTATTTGCCGGCGAGTAGTTCATCGCAAGCGAATGTTATGCCTGTCAGTGCTTCGTCAGAGATAAGTCCGAGGTTGTGGTTTGTGATTGCTGCCGCCTTCTTGATGTACGCGAACGAATAAACGAAATGCTCAAATGAGCCAACACTAACATGGCTAATATCGTACAGACTCATGGCACGTTTGGTTTGTCCACCGTAGTAGACCCCTGCTGGTACACGCACCTCGCCAAGGGAGTCGTGCTCTATGCGATACTTTGCTTTGTTTTCAGGCATAATAGCCTCCTGAATAAATTTTATAAGAACCGTCTATGTTTAATATTTTTAGGTGGTTTTTATACAAAAAAAAGGCAACCCCCCCAAAAAATCATACGTAATGACTTGTGTTAGCGAGTTGCCCTCTTAAAATATTGTTGTAAGTGTTCTAGTGGTAACGATAAATGGAGCCGTTACTTTTTACCTTTCTTAAATGTTACGTTTTTGATAACAATGGGCTCAACGGGAACATTTTGACGCGAACCAACACTCCTAGTCTTCATTTTGGCAATGGCGTCAACAACATCCATACCCGAAGTTACCTTGCCGAATACTGTGTATCCGTAACCTAAGGCTGTTTCGTCTTTGAAATCGAGGAAGCTGTTGTCAACAAGGTTGATGAAGAATTGGTTGGTGGCGGAGTTAGGATCACCGGTGCGAGCCATGGCGATGGTGCCACGAAGGTTTTTGAGTCCGTTATTGGATTCGATTTTAATCGGTGCACGTGTTGGCTTGGGTTTTAGTCCAAGATCCAAGCCACCCCCCTGAATCATGAATCCGGGGATAACCCTGTGGAATATGGTGCCTTTGTAGGAGCCGTCTTCAACGTAGCTCATGAAGTTTGCAACCGTTACCGGTGCTTTTTCGGGGTAAACTTCCACTGTTATGTTTCCGTACAGAGTTTCAAAAGTTACCATATCTTTAGCAAGCCCCACAGATGCAATCATTGTCATAGCCAGCATGGGCAGTAGTAGTCGTGATCGTTGTAGTATTGTTTTCATCTATTCCTCTCAAAGCTGATAAAATCAGTTGTTTGGTCGCTCGTTAAGTGGAGTCTTGCTCCTATCCAGATTCACACCAGCAGGAGGGCTGTGGGCAATGCTTGTCGCCGTGTGTGGCGTCGCTGTGCGTTGTGTGTGGCGTCGCTGTGCGTTGTGTGTGGCGTCGCCGTGCGTTCTATCGCCGTGCGTTGTGTGTGGCGTCGCCGTGTGCCGTGTGCGGTGCTTGTCGCCGTGCGTGGCGTCGCCGTGCATTGTGTGTGGCGTCGCCGTGTGCCGTGTGCCAGTTACCTGTTGTGCTACGCGTAAGTATTTATGAACGACTTCGTTGCAGCATCAGCATACCCTTTGTTGGCGGACATGGATTTCATTCCGTATGCCTCGGTGGTGGTGGGTCGTTGCTCGGTATCCGTTGGGTTGGCGGCGTTCATACGCATGCCCGCACCAAGTCGAAGGGCTAGCTCAGACGATAACCCCGCCATCATCTCTTCACCGGCAACGCCAGAGGCTGCCTCTGTGTAGGTATCGGCACCTGTCATGTTGCTCGCCATTACACCGCGAACGGTTTCGGGGGAGTACGTTGTAGGTGTGGTGGAGCTAGGTTGTGGCTGTTGTGGCTGTTGCACAAAGCTGTTTTGGAATGAGTCTGACGGCATGGTTCCAAAGGTATTGGCGTTGTTGACGCCATAGTAGGCCATCCCCTCAGGTGAGAAGGAGGCTGTGTCCGTAACGTTGATAGTTGATTGCGTGGACGTAGTGCCTGTAATCGGTGTGTTTATCCCTTGTGATGGCGACACCATGTTTGTGGCGTTGGTTTCGGTCATTTTGTTGGTTGATTTGTTTTCTGATGCGGAGTCCATTTTGGGGGAGTTGCCACTATTGGGCGAAGAGAAATAGTCGTAGTAGCCACCGCTTACAGCACCGCTGAGTAACGAGTTTATCTGCATGTTGGCTCCTCCTATTTTTCTATTTTCTATTTTTTATGCTTCAGCAGTAACAGTTGTGGCAATGGCGTCGCAAGAACTGTAACAACTGTAAGTATTGTTGTGGTATCTAAGTGGGACGCCTGAGAACCATCTTTGTTCCATTATAAATAAATATAAATCAACTTGCAAGTATTTTCAGTGTCTAAACAATAATTTTTGAGATATGCCGACGTGCCGACGTGTGGTGGTGTGTGTTTGTGTGCTGACGTGCCGACGTGCGGACGTGCCGACGTGCGGTGGTGTGTGTTTGTGTGCTGACGTGCCGACGTGCGGACGTGCCGACGTGCGGTGGTGTGTGTTTGTGTGCGGACGTGCTGACGTGCGGACGTGCCGACGTGCGGTGGTGCGTGTTTGTGTGCTGATGTGCTAATAAAAAAGGCACCCACCTCCAGAGCCAGAGCCCTAAGTGTGGATGCCTATCTACTAAACTAGTTTAGCAGGTGAAGCGTATGTTACTACCCTTCGATTAGTACTTTGTGGGAGATCTCGAAACGACCGTTCCTGTCAAGCCCAAGTACTTTAACGTCAACCATGTCGCCTTCGTTTAGGTATTCACGAATATCTTCAACACGTTTGTGGTCGATTTGGGAGATGTGTAGCAATGCTTCAACTCCCGGAACAAGTTCAACGAATGCACCGTATTCCATAATCTTCTTAACTTTAGCGTTGTAGATTTCACCAATGTCCACACCTTCGGTGGAGCGTGCGTTTCTCTTAAAGTCTGACAAAATAAACCTCTCTTCTTGGCAACTCGTGCCTTCTTCTCAACGCAATTGCTACTCTGTTTGTAAAGTTAGTATCGGATGTGTAGCAACAGCTTTTTTTCGTCCTTCCCCGTGATACTTCCCAGGGTGCCCGTTTTATTTATTATTTTTTATTCGTTATCGTCGCCGATGAGTACTTTGTGTGATATTTCGAAACGTCCGTTCCTATCTTTCCCCATGACTTTTACCCGCACAGTGTCCCCTTCGTTGAGGTATTCGCGAATATTTTCAACACGTTCGTTTGCCACTTGCGAAATATGCAGTAGGGCTTCGGTGGATGGTATGAGTTCGACGAACGCACCGTATTCCATGATTTTTTTCACAGTGGCGTCATAGGTTTTGCCTACTTCCACTTCATCGGTAAAGCGTGCGATATATTTTTTCACTTCGTCTAGTACGGCTTCATCTTTCGCAAAGATGCTTACAACACCCTCTTCGCCGATATTCACACTTGCACCAGTATCGGCAACAATGGCTTTGATATTTTTGCCTTGTGGTCCGATGAGTGCACCGATTTTTTCGGAAGATATGGTTACCATGGCATACCGTGGTGCGTGGGATGATAGTGCTTCTTGCGGTTGTTCGAGTGTTGCGTTCATTTTGTCAAGGATATGCATGCGTCCTGCATAGGCTTGGCGTAATGCTTCTTCTAGGATGCTCCTTGATAGCCCGTCAACTTTGATGTCCATTTGCAGGGCAGTGATACCATCTTTGGAGCCAGCAACTTTGAAGTCCATGTCGCCTAGGTGGTCTTCGAGCCCCATGATGTCTGAGAGAACAACGTAATTGCTGTTACCGTTGTCGTCGGTTTCGTGAATTAGTCCCATGGCGATACCGCTGATGGGTGCTTTCATGGGTACGCCGGCGTCCATGAGTGCTAGTGAGCCGCCACACACCGACGCCATGGATGATGATCCGTTGGATTCGAGTATTTCGGATACAACGCGAATGGTGTAGGGGAAGTCGTCGTGATTAGGCAGGCTACGTACGAGTGCTCGTTCTGCGAGGGATGAGTGTCCTACTTCGCGACGCCCGGGGGGTCCCATCCTGCCTACTTCGCCCACTGAGTATGGTGGGAAGTTGTAGTGTAGGAAGTAGTAGTTGTTTTTGAAGCCGACCATTTCGTCTGCCATTTGGTTGCTTTCGGTGGCAGCAAGTGTGATTGCGACCATGGCTTGTGTTTCGCCTCGTGTGAATAGTGATGAGCCGTGAGCTCGTGGTAGCACTCTGTTTTCGATGTGAATGGGTCGAACTTCGTCTAAGGCACGCCCATCGAATCGCACCTTGCTTTCAAGGACGCTCCTGCGGAACACACGTTTTTCCACCTCTTTGAAGTAGTCTTTTTCCATGGATTCCACGTATTCCCCTTCGGGTAGTTCCTCTTTGCGTTTCGCGAGGAATTCTGCGGATACTTCGGCAATGGCCTCGTATTTTTCTAGTTTGGTGGGTAGTGAGAGGGCTTTTAGAATGGCTGGCGAGAGTTGTGTTTCGAATTTATCGAGAAGGTCGCCGTCTAGTGAGAAGTCTTCGTAAGCCATGTCGGGTTTGCCTATTTCGTTTTTGGCTTGTAGTTGTAGTGCGATTACCTCTTTGATGCGTTCGTGTCCGAATTCGAGTGCTTCGAGAATTACGTCTTCGGTGAGGAAGTCCATGCCCCCTTCAACCATAACGAGTGCATCTTGTGTGCCTGAGAGGATGATGTTGAGGTCGAGTTCGTCGAACGAGTCGAAAGGTGGGTTGACGATGAAGTTGCCCCCGTCTTTGCGTCCGATACGCACTGAGCCTACGGGGTTGTTGAACGGTATGTCGGATATGATGAGAGCCATGCTTGCGGCGTTGAGTGCAAGGATATCGGTCATGTATTCTTCGTCGTAAGACATTACTGTTGCGATAATTTGTGTTTCGTTTTTGAAGCCACTGGGGAAGAGTGGTCGTAACGGTCTGTCGATTAGTCGGGAGGTGAGAGTTTCCCTTTCGCTGGGTTTTGTTTCCCTTTTGATGAATCCACCGGGGATTTTCCCTGCGGCGTAGAATTTTTCGAGGTAGTTGACAGTCATGGGGAAGAAGTCCATGTAGTCGGCGGGTGATTTGCTACGTGATACAGCCGTAACGAGGACAGCGGTGTCGCCTTGGGTAACCCATATGGAGCCGTTTGCTTGGCGTGCTTTGTGCCCTGTTTCGAAAACCATGGGTGCAGCGTTGTCGCCCATATTGAGTTCGTATCGTTTAATATCAAACATAAATCTTATTTCCTTAGGTGTGTGCTGAGTATTTTGGTATTGGGAGCACGGTGTCTATTTTCAACATTTCGTCAAACGAGCTACTTGTTGTACCAATAGTATTTCAATTAAATTAAAATTTCAACATAATCATTTTTTATATTTAAAATAATATTCAAAAAAAGGCAACGCACCTTGTATATCTTTTATCGAAAGGGCTTTCAGAGCCCCACAACTTAAACTTTTTTTATTTAATGACTTGAGTACCCCTTTATTTGCGTTAAAATATGTGCACAACATACTGTTGCGTTGGCGTGTTGCGTCATGGTGTTGGCGTTGTCGCATTAGGCACCGTAATGTTGGGCACCGCAACATATCGACCAAAACCGACCACAGCCATCTAGCCACAATCGACCACAGCTGCCTAGCCATAACCATCTAGCCACAGCCGACCACAACCGCCTAGCCCAAAACCGACCAGAGCCGTCTAGCCCAGAGCCATCTAGCCCTTTTTAGCCAGCGTTGCAAAAATAAAGTGGAGGTGTCTTACTATCTAGGGGTAGAGCCCCCTGATGAGGTGAGTATCTAGTACTTATAACACGTCTACAGTCAAAAAGTTTAAGGTGCTTGGTATTATTTACGAATACCAAGCTTTTGGATAACATTAGCGTACCGTTCGAAATCGTTGCGTCGTAGGTAGTCGAGTAGGCTTCTACGTTTTGCAACCATTTTTAGGAGTCCGCGTCTTCCGTGGTGATCTTTTTTGTTAACTTTGAAGTGTTCAGTTAGTCGAACAATCCTTGTGGTCAAAATAGCAACCTGTACTTCAGGGGTGCCAGTGTTTGTTTCGCTACCGCCGTACTCTTTGGCTATGGCAGCTTTTTCATCTCTAGTCAATTTAGACATGGGGTCGTACCTCTCAATTACGCATATTAAGTTGGTATAATACCCTACTTCAGCACAGATTACAACACATTTATTTACGTCGCCCCCTTTTCCCCCTTTTTTTGTTGCTACTCTTGGATTTATTTTGTCCATGTTGGCGTTTGCCCCGCTGTTTTCTTAGGGTATGGAAGGGGTTGGCGGTTTCGTCGTTTAGGTCGCTCAGTATCATTTCTGCTTCGAGGGTTGTGAATTTCACCTTGTGAAGGCTTACGTTAACGCTCCCGCCGACTTTGAGCTTGACGTTATCGGGTTGCACGGTAACCATCATTTTGGATTTGGATGTTTCGAAATGTTTGTAATCCATGGCACTGAATGGCACCACCCCCCTCAGCATGATTTTGGGCAGGTAGATGGCTATTGCGTGGGGTACGATTCGTGTTATGTGTGCTTCGTATGTTTTGTGTCCATGTTGTCCGGCTATGAGCTGAAGTTTTTTGAATGTTTCGCAATACCGTTGTGCTGATGTTGCCATGTCTTCGCGTCTGTTGCATGTTTCGAGCATTGTGGTTATTTCGCTACGAGTGTACGTTGGCGGGCGTCCGTCTTGAATATTTTTCAGCAACCGATGTACGATTATGTCGGGGTAGCGTCTGATTGGGCTTGTGAAGTGTGTGTATTCTTGCGATGACAGTGCGAAGTGTGTGGTGCTATTGGTGTCGTATGATGCTTTCTGCATGGAGCGTATGAGCATGGGTGTGAGGAGCGACTCCATGGGATGACCTTCAACAGCTTTCACCATGCTTTGGACACCTTTGGACGTGATATTTTCGGGGTTAATGTGTGGTAGTTTGATGCTGTTGAGCGTGCAGAACTCTTTGAACGCCATGATATTTTTGGGATCGGGATCGGGGTGGATGCGGAACACGCCGTATCCGTACTCTTCGTTAATTATGTGTGCTGCTAGTTCGTTTGCTTCGAGCATGAACATTTCGATGAGTTTTTCAGCTTTGCCGCTTTGTTTTGGTGTTAGTCCGACTAGTTTCCAGTTTTCGTCGAAATAGAAGTATGGTTCTTCACTTTTGAACTCGATGTACCCTTCACCGAGTCGTCTTGTTCGTAATATTTCGGAGAAGTCGTACATGAGGTTTATTTGTTTGAGTAGTTGTTCATCTTTGGGCAGGATTTCTTCGTTTATGATTTGGTTTACGTAGTCGTATGTTAGTCGTTGGTTGCTTGTGATTACCGTTTGTCTTATGCTCCCTTTTAGTCGTTTGCCGTTTTTGTCAAACACTATGTGTGCGGTCATTGCGAAGCGTTCTCGCCCCGGTTTGAGTGAGCATATGTCTCCTGCTAGTATTTCGGGTAGCATGTGTGATGTGTATGTTGGTAGGTACACGGATGTGCCTCGCCTTAGTGCGTCTTCATCGATGACGGATCCGGGTCGCACGTAGTGTGTAACGTCGGCAACGTGTACGTACAAGTGGTATTCCCCTGTTTTCTTGATGTATTCCAGTGATATTGCGTCGTCGAAGTCTTTGGAAGTTGCCCCGTCGATGGTGATGGTGAACATGGCGTTGTGGCTGTGTCGTCCGTCGGTGTTGTTTTTGTGTTGGCGAATAACTTCTAGTGCTTCGTCGTTCATCTCTTTTGAGTAGCCCATCATTACGCCGAACCGCACACTTGCAATGAGTACGTCTATGTTTTCGTCAGCCATGCTGCCGAGTTTTGCGTGCAGTTTCACCTTCATCTGTTGTGAGTCGACTATTTTGCATACGACAACGTCTCTGTCTTTGAGTCCTAGTTTTGCGGGGTCTGAGAGTGGTATGAGCATGTGCATGCCGTCTTCAAAGGGGTCGACGTAGTAGTGTCCGTCAATCTCTTCCACTAGTCCGACAATCATGGTTGAGCGTCGTTTTAGTATCTCTTCTACTTTTCCGGCTGTGCCTTCCCTTGAGTTGTGTGGTTTTGATTTTTCGAGTCGAACGCGTACTGTATCCCCTGACATTGCTCCCCCCGTGGCGTGTGCGGGGATGAATATGTCTTCAGGGAATTGTTTTTTATCTTCGGCGGTAACGAAACCGAAACCGCCTCGTGTTATTTCGATTGTTCCTACAATGGTTTTGTGTTGTATGTTGGTGTAAGCACCACTGGTGCAGTCTATTTCGCCACTACGTTCCATGTATTTGATGTATCTGGCTATCTTTTTTTCGGGCACGTTAATGCTTTGTGCAATCCCTTGTTGTGTTTGGTTGGGTTGTGCTTGTAGGGTTGCTTTGATTTGTGCCCTTATGGATGTATTTTTCTTTTTCATTTAATTTTTAACCATTGTTTTTGTGTGATTGTTTTGAGTTATTTGTGGGCGTGGCGTTGGTTGATGTTTCGGTTGTGTTCGGTTGATGTTAGGGGTTTGAGTCGTCAATCAGGTCGTAGTCTGTCAATTTTTTACGCAATGTTGTTCGTGATAACCCTAGGATAAATGCTGTTTGCGTCTTGTTCCCCTTAGTATAATCTAGTACGGCACGAAATAAAGGTTTTTCCACGATTTTTGTGTACTCTTCGAGTGCAAACTGTCCCCCTGTGGTATCGGATGAGCTGGCGAGTCGTATTCCTAGTAGGTAGAGCCCGCTGTCCATGCTAATATTTATGCCCGCATCATCGCGACCGAACCCTTTCGATCGTATCCCCATTATTAGCTGTTGAATATTGACACTGGGGTAGCCGTGAACAACATACCTGACAATACGGTTGAGTTCGTCGATGTTGCCTTGGTAGTAGTATGTTGCGAGGGTGTCCCATAGTTGCCCTTTGAGGAGGATTTTTCTCAGAACTTGCAAGTGTTTCCCTGAGTCGGTGGCATTTTCAGTTGTTTGTGCCTGCACTGCTGTGTTTCGGTTTTTCGTGTGTGTTGTAATGAACGACGCGACAAAGTGGGGGATGTCTTCAGGTCTGTCCCGCAGGGGGGGGATGTACATGGCGTCCATGTCGGCAAGCTCATAAATATCATTGTGGAAGCTCCCCCTACGCTTTGACGACAGTGTGGGTTGCGTTGCCTTTCTGAGGGGGGTGTCGTCCTCGGAAGGGGTAAGCACAATCCTCGGCATGGGCACTGTGGCGTGTGCGTTGTGTGCGTTGTGTGCGTTGTGTGTGGCGTGGTCATGGTGAGCGTCGCCATCAATAGCGATGGGTGTCCCCGCAGGGTGCCTGTCCATGAACGCCATAACACGCTTCTGCAGTCGGCTACTCAGTAGGTTAACCCCCTGCAAAATCACCATGCCAAAACCTTGCTGACATATGGCGTTTTGCATGGTTGTTGCCGTTTTGTCTGAAGAGGTTTCGGCACCGAAAACATAGTCCAAAATCCTCCCCCCCGATACACTAGCACAACTTGCCAACTTGCCAACATTAACAATAACCGCACCACCAGTATTGCGAGAGGATTCATTCGCTCCCACGGCGTGAATGGCGAGGGCAAGGGCAGTTTTCCCAACACCCTGCTCCCCCTCAATGAGTATGTGTGTTTCGCTCTCTGCCAGTTTCGGAACCTGTCGGAAAAGTGATTTCATCTTAAAGCTACTAGTGTGGTAGTACCCCTTGCTGTAAACCCCTTCTTGGTTCATATCGATATGCGTAGTGTGTCTGTGGAATATTGCAGGCACGGTGTCTTCAGGCGTTGTGGACGTTGTGGACGTTGTGGACGCTGTGGACGTTGTGGACGCTGTGGACGCTGTGGACGCCATAATCATATTAATCGGCAGAAAATACTCCAACTGTGTGAGGGTACGCGAGTCGGCGGATACCCCACCAACAGTGCAACAAAATGCCCCTGTGAGGTATCGCTTCACAAACCCCTGAATACCTTTCGAGCCTTCAGTATTCGTTAGCATGAGAATATTGTTGCCCGAAATATCTGGCGAAGGTTTCCCCGAGCTGTTAATTACGACATAGTAGGTTCCGATTGAGGCGTTCATCACCTCCACAACCTGCTTCCACGTCCATCGGGTGGTGTCATCCATATGGATAATGCATGCATCGCAGTGGGCACCATGGAGCACCGACAACGCATCGTCCAACATGGTTACCACCGTTAGGGATAGGTGAAACCTCTCTAGATACGCAATTAGCCCGTTTAAAGTGCTTTTGGTTTGTGAATACAACAGAATACTGCCACCGAAAAACTGCATACCTGAAAGCCCACCCTGTAAAATAGTAGGGCATACCCCACCACTGTCGAACACCGTCGAGCACCGCCGAACACCGCCGAACACTAAACTACGTTCACTACTTGCCCGTGATACTGTTTACCTCTGCCAACAACCTTGCAAACACGTCATCACTACTCCCCGACGCATCCACAATCCGAACATCAACACGGCTACTTTTGGCGTAGTTGTGAAACCCTTGTCGAATGCTTTTGTAGTAGTCCAGTCCCCTCGATTCGAACCGCCCCTCTTTGTCCATGAGGTTGTTCGCCCCTGTGGGGATTGCCCCTGTGGGTGTCTGACCCTGTGGGGATTGACCCTGTGGGGATTGCCCCTGTGGGGATTGCCCCTGTGGGGATTGCCCCTGTGGGGATTGCCCCTGTGGGGATTGCCCCTGTGGGGATTGAGCCAGCCTGTTCAAAGCTCGCTCTAAAGCGATACTTTCGTCCAAGTCGAGGAGTAGCACAAGGTTTGGTTCCACCATGCCCGATATTTTTTCTAGTGATGCCATGAGGTTCATGTCAAAGCGACCTGAGCTGTACTGGTAGGCGTATGTTGAGGGCATGCCCCTGTCGCTGAGCACTACTACAGGTTTGCCTTTGTTCTGTTCCCCCAACATTTTGGTTTCGTCTAGTTCACGGCGAATAGTTTCGTGATGGAGCTGTGCCCTGTCGGCAAAAAACAGTAGCACCTCCGTTGCGGGGCTAATATTGTCAGAGCTTTTGTTCAGTAGTATGGATCGTATTTGTGCACCTATCTTCGTGCCACCCGGTTCACGCACCTGCACAACTTTCATCCCTCTGTTTTCGAGTTCGGTTGCAATGCGTTTAACTTGCGTGGTTTTCCCTACGCCATCAATGCCATCTACAATTATGTATAAAAAATCCATGCACCCCTCGGCTCCTAGTCATAAGTTGTATTGTTGTTTTGTTCGTTGTGGTTATTTAGCCCATTTGTGGGAGCCAAGCCGCCCCGCGAACACCGCTGGAGTCGCCATGCATCGCCTTACGCACAACAGGAACATAGTCGCCGTAAATGGATAGCTCTTTGAATTTTTCGGGTATGAGTTCGTATATTTTGTCGATGTTGGACATTCCGCCCCCAAGAACAAATACTTCGGGATCGATGAGAGCCACAACGGCGAGTATCCCTTTGGCGATGTTTGTTGCTAGGTCGTCAATGGCACCTATGGCGTGTTCGTCCCCTTTGTCTGCCAAGGCTACTATCTCTTCGCCGTGAGCCTCTTTTCCGGATCGGATTTTGTAGAGCAGTGCCAATCCGCCCCCTGTGAGCCACGTGTCCATGCACCCTTTCAGCCCGCATACGTTGCATTTTTGTGCGTTGTTGAATTCTTCGGCACTTTGTCCAGGTAGTCCTACGTGTCCTAGTTCTCCGGCGAATCCGTTTGAGCCTTCGTATATTTGTCCATTGATGACAATCCCTTGTCCGAACCCTGTTCCTACGATGAGCCCCACGGCTGTGTTGAACCCTTGTGCTGCTCCGTCGGTAAACTCTGAGTATATGAAACAGTTGGCGTCGTTTGCGACCCTTGCCGGCACGTTGAATATTCTGCTCAGATCGTCCGCAACATTTGTGCCTTCTAGGCATGGTCGTGATACTAGTGATACCCTTGTTTTGGGATCGAGTATTCCGGGGATACCCACGCCGATGCTGATGAGTTCTTCCCCTGCTTCTTTTTTGGCTGTGTTGATGAGTTTTTCCAGTATTTCCAGTAATTCTTTGTTTGTTTTTGGTGTTGAGCCCCTTTGTGTGTAGATTACTTTTCCATTACTGTCTAACGCCACCAGTTCTATTTTTGTTCCGCCGATGTCTATTCCGATACGCATAAAAACCTCCTGAAGTTGTTGTAAAAACTAAATATATCTATTTTATTGCAAGTTCTAAGATTTGCAGAGCATTGATTGCTGCCCCTTTGCGAAGCTGATCCCCTGAAACGAACATGTGCAGGCGTTTCGGATCGTATTTGTCTTTGCGTAATCGACCGACGTAAACCTTGTGTGTATTGGATGACACAAGTGGCATGGGGTATTCCCCCTCGAGGTGGTTGTTGTACAGCACAACACCGGGAGCATTACGCAACACAGCTTCAACCTCAGGAAGGGTAAACTCATCACGAAACTGCAAGGCGATGGACATGGAGTGGGATGTTAGGGTTGGAACGCGTACACAAGTTGCCGTGCACCTCACTGGCGTTTGAAGTATTTTTTGCAACTCGAAACGAATTTTGTCCTCCTCTTCGGTGGTTCCGTCCCCGTGGAAGTCCCCTATTTGCGGGATAACGTTAAACAGTAGGGGGTGGGCAAACTGTCTTGTTGCACCGTCGTCATCAGGGTTGCGGGGGTTGTGCAGTGTGCTAAGGTCGTCCATGGTGGTGAATGACGACGCCTGACTCACAAGCTCATTCATGGCAGCCATACCTGCCCCCGATGCCGATTGGAATGTTGTCATCTCCACCGACTCCAAACCATAAGCATGGTGCAGAGGGTTTATGGCAACAGCGGATATGATTGCGACACAGTTCGGATTGGCGATAATCATGGGGGGTGTTGGGAGGTGATGTTGTTCGCCACGGTTGTCAGCATGGGCAACGCTATCATGGGCAACGCTATCATGGGCAACGCCAGCATGGGCAACGCCAGCACGAATAATGCTAGCCGCGTTCACCTCAGGCACAACGAGGGGGATGGTGGTATCGGTTCGGAATGCCGACGAGTTGTCGATAACCACAGCACCATCGCCAACCGCCAAAGGGGCATAACGCCGACTAACCGTTGCACCTGCGGCAAATAGTGCGATGTCCACACCTTTAAACGAGGATTCTGTCAGCTCCTGAACAATCGGATTTACGGACAAGCCTGCTGTTGCGGGCAGGTTGATTTTGGTTCCTGCAGAGCGTTTTGAGGCGAATAGTCGTATTTCGAGGGTGGTGCCTGTGTTGAGTGTATTGAGTGTGTTGAGTGCGTCCATGGTTGCTAGTTCGCGAGCCATGAGGGATCCCACAGCCCCCGTTGCCCCCACAATCGCCACAACTAAGGGGGGCGTCGCGGTATCCAGCCCCTTCCTTGGCTCACCTTTGTTGTTAGTGTTTGGTTGGCTGTAAGCGTCCACTGCAACCCCTCCCCTGCACTACTCTGCTCCCTCGGAACGACCAAGGTCGAGACTAAGCAAAGACTTTAATTCCACCATGATACCACGACGGCGTCTTAATGTAAATCAATACAATAAGCCTAAATCGCTGAACTCCCCGTAACTTGTATGCTCTATTTAATTGTAGAATTATTTGGGTTGAAAAAACGGTATAAATAGTGGATAATAATTAATTACTGGCATGTACGTGCTGGCATACAGATTATTGGGGCGGTTAGCTCAGTTGGATAGAGTGCAGGCCTCCGAAGCCTGAGGTCAGTGGTTCGATTCCACTACCGCCCGTACCCGTTTGCGTTATTTCACAAATAACACAACTATGTCCAAATTTTAACCCATGGAGGGTCATCCGCATGAGAATCGCTTTTTTCGACAAACACAAACACGACGAACTATCTTTCAACAGCGTCATCAAAAAAACTGAAGGTGGCGACGACATCAAAATGACGTACATTATCAACCGCCTCACCGTGAAAACCGTACGCCTCGCCAAAGGACACGATGCCATTTGCATATTCGTAAACGATACTGTGGACAAAGACGTTATCGAAAAACTAGTGGAGTACGACGTTAAACTTATTCTGCTACGCTGTGCTGGGTTCAACAATATCGACAACGTTGCCCTAGGGCACCGTATCCCCGTTGTACGCGTCCCCGCATACTCACCCTACGCTGTAGCCGAACACACATTCGCACTACTACTCTCCCTCAACAGGCGGATACACCGTGCTTACGGTCGCACAAGGGATTACGATTTTCGCCTCAAAGGGCTACTCGGCTTCGACCTCAACGGCAAAACCATGGGGCTCATCGGCACAGGGAAAATAGGACAAGTTACAGCAGGCATCGCAAAAGGGTTCGGTATGAAGGTGTTGGCGTACGATCCTTACCCTGTCAACGATATTGCCAAATCCATCGGCTACGAATACACCACCTTGGATGACCTATTCGCTCAATCGGATATCGTATCCCTACACTGCCCACTCACCGACAGCACCAAACATATTATCAACGCCGAAAGTATTAGCAAAATGAAGGATGGCGTTTTCGTTATCAACACTAGTCGGGGAGCGTTGGTGGACACCAAATCACTTGTAGACGGACTCGTCTCCAAAAAAATTGGCAGTGCCGCCCTAGACGTGTACGAAGAGGAAGAAGCATACTTCTTTGAAGATCACTCCATGGAAAACTTCATTGCAGACGAAACACTATCGCGACTCCTAGGGATGAACAACGTTATTGTTACTGCACACCAAGCGTTTTTTACTGAAGAGGCACTGGAAAATATTGCCACAACCACAATCGGCAACCTACTCGCATTCTTCAACGACGGAAAACTTACCAACCAAGTTGAGTTTTAGGCGTGAGCGTGGCGTGTGCGTCGTGGTGGCGTGGTAGCGTGGTGGCGTCGTGGTAGCGTCGTGGCGTGGTAGCGTGGTGGCGTCGTGGTGGCGTGGCGTGAGCGGTGCCCAGTGGCGTGAGCGGTGCCCAGTGGCGTGAGCGTGTGCGTGGCGTCGTGGCGTGGCGTGAGCGGTGCCCAGTGGCGTGAGCGTGTGAGCGTGGCGTGGTAGCGTCGTGGTGGCGTCGTGGCGTGAGCGGTGCCCAGTGGCGTGAGCGTGGCGTGTGCGTGGCGTGGTAGCGTCGTATCGTCGTGGTGGCGTGGTGGCGTCGTGGCGTGGTAGCGTCGTGGCGTGGTAGCGTGAGCGTGTGAGCGTGTGCGTGGCGTGGTAGCGTCGTGGCGTGGTAGCGTGAGCGGTGCCCTAGTCCACTGTAAACGAGTATGTGCCGAGTAGCGTAGCTGTTTTTGCGTTGTTCCGCACAATATTTGCACCTTGCGACAAGATACTCCCGTCGTTATTTAGCGACCTAGTGTCGGTGGTGTAGAACCCGAACAGCGACTTTGTTGTGGCATCCTGTGCCCCGCCCCCATCTTTAATATGATAGATGTACACACTCCAGCTCCCCCTCTCGGTGCCTTCAATGATTTTAGATGAGTACGTCCGCCAACTTGCACTGCCAACGTTGAGCGGTATTTCGGCGGCGACCATCCCCTTGTACACCCATACGTGCAGTATGTTGGTGGGGTATATTGCTGTTTGGATGTCGGAAAATGCGTACAGGGTAATCGATTTTTCTCCATTTGGGATGGCGAAATTCCTACCGATGCCCGACGGTTTCAGGTTTTCCACCCTTAGGGCAATATCAAACTGCGTAATGCTAATCAGTGGTAACTCCTCATCACGTGCTAGGTTTTCCTGTTGTGCTGCTAGATTGGTGTAAATACCGATGTGTGCGAGACGAGCACTACGCCATACGGTGCTAGCACTAGTGTTAGCACCGTCGCACACCGTATCAACTCGCCTACTCGCCTCGTCGCGGGCACAGTTCAGGGCTTCTCTCACAGTGTACACGGAGCTCAGGATTGTGGAGAGATGAATGGCTGCTCGCCCTTCCGGTGAGTCGTCTATGGCGTACCCTGTGTTTACTCCTTGAGCGTACAGGGGGTTATGGTTTGTGGTGCTTATGACCACAAGCACCATTGCCATTGCCATTACCATCGCCACTGGTAGCACTAGCATGGTAGTTGCCATAGGTGCCACAGTGGTCATAAATTTCATCACCCTTGTGGTGGTTAGTTCTGTCATCTCTCTGCAAGATGTTTCGAGTTTGTTCCCCTGCTTAGCAAGCATTTTGGTACCCACTTAGAAGTTTTCGATGATAAACTTAGTTGCCCCTTTGGCGGCTAGTGTGCCGTCGTTTGTTGCGGTGGTGATTTGGTATACCTCTTTTTTGCGACAGTCGCCAGCGGCAAACACCCCTTCGACTCCTGTGTTCATGAGGTTGTCAGTGATAAAGTAGCCGTTGGAGTCTATTTCTGTTGCCATGTTTTCGAACCCTTCACTGTTTGCGGTTGATCCTACGAAAACGAATAGTCCGTCAACTTTGAGTTCTGTTGTTTCCCCTGTTTTGGTATTTTCTAGGATGAGTGTTTCGAGGAAAGGATCCCCCTCCATGGATTTGACAACGGTGTCGAGTATGGTTTCGACTTTTGGTGATCCTAGGAATCTGTCCAGAGCGACTTTTGCGGCTCTAAACCCAACACGTCTGTGTATGAGGAATATTTTGTCCACATGTCGAGTTAGGTATTCCCCTTCCTCCACGGCAGCATCGCCTCCGCCAATAACGGCAACGGTTTTGCCTTTGTAGAATACTCCATCACAGGTTGCACAAACTGATAACCCTTTGCCGAAGAATTTGTCTTCATTGGTAGCCCCAGGGAGTCGCGGTGAGGCACCGGTGCATAGGATGACTGTTTTTGCACGGATAGGTTTGTCCATGCCGTCAACGTGTATCAGTTTTATCTTCCCTTCTTTTTCGATTCTAGTGCATGTTCCATTGCGGATGTGTGCCCCTAGGTTTTCGGCGTGTTGGTAGAATCTTTTTGCGAGATCCACGCCGCTGATTGTTTCGGGTATTCCGGGGTAGTTTTCCACTTCATAGGTTGTTATGAGTGCCCCCCCCATGAATTGTTTTTCGAGTATGAGTACGCTTAAGTCGTCCCTTTTCCCGTAAATAGCGGCAGTACACCCTGCTGGTCCACCGCCGATGATAACCAAATCGTATTCTGCTTCGATGGATGTCAAGTCGTAGTAACTCATATGTTTCTCCTGTGCATACATGATGTAGCAAAGATATTGCTCATGGTCTTGTATGGTTTCAAGTTTGTTTTAGTTTTGTTGTTTAAGTATAATTTAAATATATATGTGTCGGCAGGTGTATTCGTTGTTTTGTATGTTTATTACGGCGTATGTTGCTAGCCCTGTTCGTGGTTCGATTAGTGAGCCGGGGTTGAGGAATAGTGTTTCCTTGCCGTTAAGTTGTTCTTTTTTGATGTGTACTCTGTGGCTGTGTCCGAATATGATAATATCGAAGCCGTGGTTTTTGTATCGTCGTGCTAGCCTTTGCGGGATATCGTAGTATGATCCTGAGCCATGGTTGACCCCGATATGAATGTTACCGACGGTAATATCTAGGTCGTCGGGGAGCTCGAAAATACTTTTATCAGCAAGTTTTACGCTCCCCATATCGTTGTTGCCACGAACGGCAAACACGGTGTTGGATAGTTCCTTCAGGTTATCGATAACGCTACCGGATGTCAAGTCTCCAGCATGGATAATCATATCTGCACCGTGGGCATCGTCGCAAAAGCTTTTGGGCATGGACGCGGCAGCGTTTCGCCAAATGTGTGTGTCAGAGAGCACAACAACACGCATGGGTTTGCTACTCCCTTTTAAAATATTGAACATGTTGCCCCCTACTCTTCGGAATTGATTAAGTTGTAAATAGCGGTTGCGTATATTTTTGTGGAATCAATGAGGTCGTCGATGTAAATATATTCGTCAGCCTGATGTATTACTAGTTCTTTGTTGCGAATGGCGAATCCTATGGCAACGAAGTTGTCGAACCAGCGTGCATATGTTCCACCGCCAGACGACTGTGGTAGAGCGTTCGCGTCCCCTGTAATACTTTTGTACGCCTCTGATACAGCATTTATTAGTCGTGTGTCTTTTTCAAGATAAAGTGGTGGGAGGTGGTTGGTATCTCGAACCGTAACAGCGAACTCGCGGGCATCATACTGCACCAACCTGTTGGTAATCTCGTTGCCTAGTGTGTCCCAGCTGAGTGTTACGCAGTAGCGAATATTGTGGGTGATGGCGAATGTGAAGTTGGTTTCGGCTTTGTTTGAGGGTATTTCGCCCTTGTAGTGGATGATGGCTGTGTTCCATGTTAGTTCGCCACTCGGTTCGTCCCGATGGTTTGCCCCAACGCACTTGCCACGGGTATCGCACCCTTCAATGCGGTGTTCGTCCCCAACGTAGTATGTTTGGAAGTAGTCGAGGAGTGTGTTCGACTCTCCCACGGCGGCGAACACTCGTGTGAGTGTATTCATCATGATGGCGATGGCGTTTACCCCTTCAGCAGGTGCCATGGCGTGGGCAGAGAGTCCACTAGCGTTGATGGTTGCTTGGTATGGGTACTGATAGGCACCACTTGCATTAACGTTAGTGTCGGCATCAGTGTTAGCGTCCGTTGGCGTTACGACCCACGATAATTTTGCACCATTACCATTGGTCAGTTCAGCAACCACACCGTTGAGCACAGTTTCCATACGTGCAACCACTTCGTTGCTCCCGAGTAGGATGTGGCTGTTGCAGTTTTCGGGTACTTTGTTGTCTTTGTCGCCACCGTCAATGGTTGTGATGGTGATGGCGGGTATGTTGGTGTTTTCCGTATCGTTTGCGTTGTGTGTGGCATCAGGATCGGCAATGCCTCTCCCCTCAACAATGCTCGTAACAATCCCTTTTTCGGCAAAAATGGCGGGGTAACCACCGTCGGGCGTAAACCCTATGGTTGGTGTCTCTCCCACTTCACAGTAGTACTCCATGTCCCCCATTCCGGCTTCTTCGTCGCAACCGAGTAGGAGTCGTACCCGTTTGTTGTTCAGTGATGTGCCTGTTTCGGCGAGTGCACGAAGTGCGTAAAGTGATGCCACGGCTGGACCTTTGTCGTCCTCAGTGCCTCGTCCATACATACGCAAGGCACCGTTATTGTCGGCAATAGTTTTCCCTTCGTAAGGTGGTTGTGTCCAACCGTTCCCTTCGGGTACAACGTCTAAGTGTGCGAGTAGTGCGATGAGTTCCCCGTCGGATTCTGTTGAGCCATAAACACGCCCCGATCCGCCAATTTCCACATGCCCAATACGGTTGTCGTAGTTGTGTGTGTGCATCCCAAAGCGTACGCCACGCTCTAGCATGTAGTTGAGTGCCAGTGCAACCTGTTTGCCGTAAGGTTCTGTTTCGGTGCCTTGTTGTTTGTACGATTCGAACTTCACAAGTGCTTGTAGGTCGGCGATGATTTCATCACGCCATTCGTCTATTTTGTTCAGTACTCTGTTCAGTTCCATATTTTTCATTCGCTTGTTTGCTCCATCGGTTGTGGTATTGTTGGTGTTCGTGGCGTTGATTTTGTGAGCACTAGGTTTGCTTGGTGTGCAATAGGTATGCCAAGAATACTGCATACATTAGTGAGTGCGTAATTTTGTTTGTTGTAAAGTAGTTTACAACTTCGTCGTACGTTAGTAGTTTGATGGCAGATATGTCTTCGAACTCGTCAAACTTTGTTTGTCCTGCAGGAGTGCACCCTGTTGCGAGTACGATGTTGAATGTATTTGTCATGAATGCGGGGTTTGGGTTTTGCACCGAGATTGTTTGTACATGGTTGGTGGTGTACCCTGTTTCCTCTTCCAGTTCCCTTGCGGCTGCCTGTGCGGGGTCTTCGTTTGAGTCGATGGCACCCCCAGGGAATTCGAGGGATACGCTTTTGCTGCCGAAACGGTATTGTTCCACCATGATAAATTTGCCGTCGTCAGTTATGGGGAGTATTGTTGCCCAGTCGTTTGTGTCTACTGTAACGAATGATGCTTCGCGGTTATTGTTTTGGTAGAGGTATGAGTCTTCGAATATTGACAGTATTCGTGCGAATGCAACTTTTTTTCTCCCTTTGAAGATCCAGTTTGCACTCATAGGATTATCCCTGAGTTCCCACTTGACAGGGGTGTTTTTTGTATTGTGATGTTGCTACGTGTTTCGATATATTTGTTTACGAGGTCTTCAGAAACATTTGAGAAGGTGTAAACAATATGATCAGCACTGATTACGCCCTCCACAGATTCTTCAAAAGGGAACCCGTATGGTAGTATGGCGATTTGCATATCGTTGCTGGAGATGGGCACAACTTGCACCAGTGCTATCCCTTCGAGTTTGTCGCCTTCGCGTACACCAATCACCATCTCGCCTGTAACAATCTTAACCAGCTGAATATTGTCGTAGTTCATGGAAAACTCCCCTGCTAATTTGTGTTGCTAGTGTTCGTTGTGCATAATTTGTACAACCAACACAATAATACCACTACGACGGCACACTTTCAATAAAAATATCGGTGTAGATTTGGCGAAACTCCTGTGTGGTTTGCGAATCAGCAGTGGTTTGCGAGTCAGCAGTGGTCGCCATTTTTATCAGCGGCGGCATAACGGATAATCCAGCGGTGCCCCCCTTCACAAACTCCATGAGAGCAATACCACTAGCTGACTGAGTATTTTCGTGTACAAAGCGTATATTTTTCACTTCAAAACCGTACTTGCGTGCCAAGATGAGTGCGTCGTGGAGGAACACACTCGGGTACGACATGAATAGTATGCCGTTGTGCCGCACATATTTTTTGCCGAATCGGAAAATATCCCCCAAACCCATACCATACCCTTCGCCGCTAAAACGTGCTATTGCTTTGGCGGTATTCGGGGGTATGCGACCCTTATTGGCAGGGTAGTACGGCGGGTTGCATACAGCGTAATCGTACAAACAGCCGTTGGCATCCACGGTAGCGTTTGTGCCGTTGGGGATTTTCCCTGGCGAAAACTCACTTATCCCGCTCAAAATAGGCACAACACTCCGGTCGGGCAGTGTGCCTGCCTCCATGTTGAGGCGGATGTTTTCGGTTAGGGTGTTGTAGAGCTCTTGTTGCAGTTCGATGGCATGGATGTGGAGCCCCCCGCTGGTGTTGGTGGTGTTGGTGGTGTTGGTGGTGTTGGCGATGTTGGTGGTGTTGGCGATGTTGGTGGTGTTGGTGGTGGTGGCGGTGGTGGCGATGTTGGTGGTGTTGGCGGTGTTGGCGGCGGACTTAGCAAGCTCGGCGGACTCACGGGCAACACAACCTAATACAATCGCAATCACACCACTCCCTGCCCCCATATCCACCATGGTGGTTTGGCGTTTTGGCGGTGTAGCCTCCCCCTTCGGCAAAAAACCCATGGCGGTGGCAGCAAAATGCGACAGTAGAATAGAGTCTTCGTTGTATCGATACCCTTCACCTTGATTTATCTGTATTCCTGCCATACTCGCACGCCTCACTAGTCGTCATAATGCGACGTTAATACCGTTGCTCCCAAGGTGTTACGTCGATAACGTCAACCGCCTCACCGTTGGGGTAGGAAAACACTGAAGCCCTCGTTGCAACGCATGTTAGTTGCCACATGCTCCCCTTGCAAAACCCACTTGTGTAGGTATGGTTGATGGGGTTCTCCACAATACTCTTCACACGTTGATACAGCTCTGTTGCGGGGGGCACTGTAATGGCAACATGGTTTTGGCTGTTGATGTCCACGTAAAGCATTGCCGTGCCACCTTGGAACTGTACCGACGACAACGTTGCAACCATGCTGACCACCAAGGAGCCGTCATCAACTACAATATTGGCTTCACCTTCGTGCTCAGGGTGGATGCTCATGCTCCCGCTCCCATATTTGGGGCGACACTGAACCAAATCCACTAGTGTAATACTCTCCCCACGTATCCCCATGTATATTTCATGGCTCTGTTGCTGGCTCTGTTGCTGGCTCTGTTGCTGAATAATGTCAGACGCCACAAACAACCGTAACCCCAACTGATACTGTTCGCTGTGGGGGTGGTTGTTGTAGTTTATCCCTTTGTAGGACACGCTATTGACCATGGTTGTGCCGTCCGCGGTTACTGTTGTGCAGTGGATAATATTCATGGGTGGCGATCCGAGGAATGTTGCGACAAAGGTGTTCACGGGGTTGTTGTAGACCTCTTCTGGCGTGCCAACCTGCTGAATGGTGCCGTTGTTCATAATCACAACTCTGTGTCCTAGTGCTAGCCCTTCGCTTTGATCGTGGGTAACGTATACGGCAATGCCACCGTTGTTATTGACGTTGTTGCGGTGCATCTCGCTTATTCCCATTCGTAAGTCGTGTCGCAATCCCATGTCGAGGTTGGATAATGGTTCGTCGAACAGGGATATTTGTGGCGTATGCACCAAGGCTCTGGCAAGTGCCACACGTTGACGTTCCCCCCCTGAAATCTCTTTGGGGTATCGAAGCATCAGCTTCTCGACGCCAACGGTATGTGCCATCCCGAAAACATTACCCGTTACCCTATCAGCATCAGCCTTACGCCTTTTTCTGCTCGCAAATAATGGACGTTTGTTTGTCAACTGCAACCCGAAACCCATATTCTGCTCCACAGTCATGTGCGGGTACAGACCATGATCCTGAAACACCATGGCGACGCCCCTTTTGTGTGGCGGGAGGTTGGTGATGTCCTCACCATGGAGGTGGATTGTGCCCGATGTTGGCGTCTCCAAACCGCTGATGATTCGCAACAGTGTGGATTTACCGCAACCTGAAGGTCCCATGATGGCGATGAGTTCACCGTCGCGAACTTCGAGGTTAAAGTTCTCCACAGCAGCACGGTCGCTTGTGTTACGGTCGCTTGTGTCGCCATTACGGCTAGTGCTCCCCCCACGTTGCGATTTGTATATTTTCGTAATGCCCCTAATCACCAATGCCATAATCCTCTTCCTCAGCACTCACCCATAAGCCTAACCGATATTAATCTTCCCCAGCACCGCCACCAGTAGCACCGCTACTAACTCGACGCATCATGTAAAGGAACGGCGTATCGATAATAGCAATGAACACTTTTACCATGTACATAAATATTATAATACCACCCAAAACACTCCAAGGCAAGGGTTGCACACCCTCAACGCTTATCAAAGACGGGATAATCTTGAACACCAAAATAGTGAAAAACACCGTATCCAAAACCTGCGAAAGTGCTGTGCTAAGATTATTCCGCACCCACAAAGGTGTCCCCCTACCCTTCAGCAACGAATAAACAAAAATATCCACACGCTGAGAGATTGTGTACACAAGTAAACCAACAACAGTAAACATAATCACAGCAGCATTCGGTGCAAACAATGCACTAATATTAGCACTAACACCACCATCGTACTCATTCGGAACAAAAAACGTGGTGGCGACCATGGACAACATAAACACACTAGTCAAAACCATGGACAATACTACTGCCATCTGTGCACGCCTCTTGCCATAAAACTCGTTCAACGCATCCGTAGCAAGATAAATGGACGAATACAGAATATTACCCATGCTCACATTCATACCAAACAACACAATCTGCTTGCTACCCTGAATATTCGCACCGATGAGTGCCAAAACCATCCAGCCAACTAACCCCACACGACCAAAATAAGCATGCACCAACACCAACGAAAACATGGTAACAAGCAGCACAATAATCCAAAGTAATGTATTTATACTATCCATAACACTCCCACTAAATGGCAATAACAACTCCCTCAAGTACAACTTGTTATTGCCAACACCAACTTTTTATAATAACATAAGTGTTGGAATAATGTTATTTGTAACCAATATGTTACAACCACAGGAGAACCCCCGCAATGGAAACACAATACCACAAGTACAACAAGGTAACACTAGCAAAAACAATACTAGTAACCACCGCTGTTTTATTAATCGCACTCACAACAATGGCATGCTCACAAAACTCATACAAAGAAACTGACGCACGCAAAGGGGTAGGAAACAAACAAGAAGTCAGCGTTGACGGCAACTACTCCAACACCGTCAACTACGACTACGACAAACTCTACTTCGAAATTGTCGCTATCGACAAAGATACACAAACTTCTCAAGTCTTCCAAATAAACATCAACAGTACCACAAACATCTCAGAAAATGTTAGCTTTATCGTACAAGACTTTATCCCCGACTTTGTCATCGATGAAGACGGCAAAATCGCCACCAAAAGCGATACTCTCTCAAACCCTGCCATAAAGGTTGTCGTATACCGCGATGGTGAAGCAACGTTTGACAGCTGGCTGTTTCAGCTGTACCCCGACATACACCCGTTTATCGATGCTAGCTACCACATACTCTACACCGACACACTTGTACTTGTAGAGCAGGACGACGATACAACCGACACAGAGGGGAACAGCTCAGACAGCTAGTCAGCCAAGACTAACCAGCCAAGACTAGCCAGCCAAGACTAGCCAGCCAAGACTAGCCAGCCAAGGGGGCACTGTGTCCAACGCAACGCAACGCAACGCAATGCAGTGCCGTGCTCCCTCCCCTCAACACCTACCTAGGGCGTCAGGACGCTCGACGACATGCCGTGCTCCCTCCCCTCAACACCTACCTAGGGCGTCAGGACGCTCGACACCGCCCCCACATGAGTCCCCTGCAGTGCATACCGTCGCACCTCATCCACCCTCACCGTTACCAGCGACCCCGGCGGTATCTCTGTTTGCGGTTGTGCCACGAAATTCACCACCATATTTTGCCGACTACGTCCTGTGTAGGTTGTGCTATCCGTTTTGCTTGCTCCCGTTACAAGCACCTCCACAGTACTACCTTGCAAAATGGCTCTATCTTTTGCTCGCCTTGCGTCGGCTGCGTCCATCATCATTGCGAGACGCCTTTTTTGTTCATGGAGTGGCACCGAGATATTTCTGCTCTCCTTTTGTGCACGCTCCTCCATTGCCAACGATTTTGTATTCGGTCGCGGTGAGTAGATAAACGCGTAAACCATGTCATAACCGATAGTGTCCATGGCTTCCATGGTTTTTTGGAAATCCTCCTCAGTTTCGCCAGGGAACCCCACGATAAAGTCGGAAGATAGTGTGAGCCCCGGTATTTTCGCCTTAGCGTACTCCACCTTGCGAATGTACTCTTCTATGGTATGATTGCGACGCATACTTTTCAAAACCTTGTTGCTACCCGACTGCAAGGGCAGGTGCAAGTACTCGCACACCTTATGACATTCCGCCATGGCATCCACAATATTTTCGTCGAAATCCCACGGATTGGAGGTCATGAAGCGGATACGCTCAATACCAGCAACACCATTCACTGCACGAAGAAGGGTCGCAAAATTAACATCGCCACTACCATCACTGTCGTTGCCTAGATTCTTCCCGTATGAATTAATATTTTGCCCCAGCAGGGTAATCTCCTTTGTGCCCCCCAGTGCCAACCGTTCAATCTCCCCTATTACATCTGCCAGCGGGCGAGAAACCTCCCTGCCACGAACAAACGGCACGATACAGTAGGAGCAGTACTTGTCGCACCCCTTCATCACCGAAACATACATGGATATATTTGGTGCCACCTTGAAGCTATCGATATGATAATCAGCAGGGTTCATGGCAATATCAACAACACGCTCCCCTGCCATTACACGGGGGAATATTTGGGGGAAACGAACAAGGGCATCAGTACCCATAACACAACTTACCTGAGAAAATCGCGACAAAATCCTCTCCCCCTCCTGCTGAGCAATGCAACCCATTATCCCAACCTTAACACCCTTGCTGCCACCACTATCCTTGTAAATACGACCCAAAAGACTCTCCATCTTGTGGAACGGCTTCTCGCGTACGGTACAAGTATTTATCAACACAAAACTAGCATCCTCAACACTCGACCCCTGAATATAACCGAAACTCTCAAGAACAGCCTCAGCACGTTGCGAGTCGTATTCGTTCATTTGGCACCCGTATGTAACAATGTAGTACGTTCCTGAATTTACCATGGCAAAACATTCCTCGAATAATCTCTAAAACAAAACTTGCACAAGAGGCATGACCCAAGGACATTCCCCAAGGACATTGTCCAAAATGCAAGTAACTTAACCTCAACAGTATACGCAATACGGACAAACCAAACAACTACTATTTAACATCAAAGAAGTAGAAATAATCTAGCAAGCAAGGAGCAAAGCAGGGGAAATACTAGGGAGGGCACAACGAAAAAAGATATTTTGCCACTGGTCAAATTTTGACCACCCCCCCTGAATTCTTATGAAATCGAAGCTATTGAAGGGATGGGAAAGGGTTTTACACAGCTTCTGCAAAAAATATTTCAAATAAGTGCTTGACACCACCTGAAGGGCGATAAAATAAGGGATGTGGAAGGAAGACCGCTGAAAGCCTTACTACACGGGAATAGGGGGTTTCGAGCGTTGCAAACTGTTATTTAAAAAAACTATGGAAAATACTTATGAACACCATTTGCACAATTTTAGCACACCCACCAATACCCCTATTCCTAAGGATATAACATAGCAAGTAACTAATATTGCCAAAAAATATGCTGACCTACTGTAACGAAACAACAAAAGCCTTCGGATAATCTTTCTTGATTACCTTCAAGCTCGACTTCGCCTCAGAACGAGTAGCAAAACCATCGATAATAACGCGAGAGTAAATGGTATCATCAACCCAAATATCAACAACCTTGGACCCGTCAACAACATCTGCAAGCTTAATCGCATTTGCAAGTTGGCTGAACGAACCCAACTGAATACCATACTTACCCGATACATCACCGGAATAACTCTTCCAACTAGAACTGCCGTCAACGCTGGTACTCTGCTCAACTGGCACCTCAATCGCCATAGGTGCAATCGACACAGGTGCAATCGCCATAGAACTGTTTGCCTCAGCACTATCAACAACAGCCATGGGCTCCGACATGGGCAAAACTTCATCTTCAGGCACCACAGGTGC
>CAMZNJ010000006.1 GCA_947313825.1 uncultured Deferribacteraceae bacterium
TATCGGCAGTGCTGGTGGTAGATTGCGAACATGCAACCAAAGATACAGCGACAACGCTGACCGTTAGCATAAGTAGTAGTTTTTTCATTATAGAAACCTCCTAGTTTCTGAAAAGTTAAATTTAGGCGTAAACGTCAAACACTCGTTCACATACTAACACAAATATTTAAGCAAAGGAAATAATTTTATTGTACGGACATACGATTTTCTTCAAGGGGCAAGCATGGGGGATTAAAGCAAATCAGCTCTGACTAGAGGGGGCGTTGGCAAGAGTTTCGCACAGTTTTTCGTGAAATACGAAAATCTGAGGGTAGTGGCTGAGAATATTACGATAAGTTTTTTACACGGAGATTATTGCATTAAAATGTATTGTGTGGTATAATGATAATCTTTATTTAAATGTACTTTAAAAGGGGGAGCAATAATAATGTCTCAATCTCAATCTCAATCTCAATCTCAATCTGAAGGGAATATGAAACAGGACGGTAAGGGGGACGCAATCGACTACAAACATACCCTAAACCTGCCCGCAACAGACTTCCCCATGAAAGCAAAACTCCCCCAACAAGAACCGCGACGACTACAAAAATGGCACGACATGAACCTCTACAATGAAGTGCAAAAACGACGTGTAAACGCTGAAACATACGTTCTTCACGATGGACCACCGTATGCCAACGGAGAACTGCACATCGGACACGCACTCAACAAAATACTGAAAGACTTTGTCGTCAAACACAAAGTACTCTCAGGGTACCGATCCCCCTATATTCCGGGATGGGACTGCCACGGCTTACCCATCGAACTACAAGTTGAAAAATCACTGAAAAAACCGAAAAATACCTACTCAGCATCGGAAATACGCAAAATGTGTCGCGATTATGCTGCCAAATACATTGACATTCAACGGGAAACCTTCAAACGATTTGGGGTTCTAGGCAGATTCGAAACACCATACGTAACAATGGATCCCGACTATGAAGCAGCAATACTCAAAAATATGTACGGATTCTACAACAAAGGCAACCTCTATCGCGGGTTGCGTCCTGTGCACTGGTGCTCTTCATGCCAAACAGCCCTCGCTGAAGCAGAAGTTGAATACGCCAACCATACCTCCGAATCCGTGTACATTAAGTTCGCAATTGACGCGGACTCCCTAACAAAACTAGGACTGCAAGAACATACGTCCACAGGTGTCTACGCAATAATATGGACAACAACACCGTGGACACTGCCTGCCAACGTTGCCATAGCGTTCAAAGATAACCTCGACTACGCCGTGCTCAAGGTGGGGGCTAGCAACAACCCTAACCTAACACAGGGCACCATTGTTATTGCAGCAGAATCACTGGCAAGCTCGCTAGCAGAAGTGTTTGACGTGGAATCACTGACCACCATCACCACCATCAAAGGGAGCATGTTCCAAGATATTGAAGCAAAACACCCGTTTTACAACCGTATGTCCCGCGGGATTGTTGCCGATCATGTTACTGACGAAAGTGGGAGCGGTATTGTCCACACAGCACCAGGGCACGGTATGGACGATTACGAAGCTGCCCGAATCCATGGACTCGAAGTGCTAAGCCCCGTTGGCGGCAGTGGAGTTTATCACAAAGATTTAGAAATATTCGGCGGGATGCACATCAATAAGGCGAACATGCTAATCGTAGAACACATGGACAAAAACGGCTCACTCGTTCGCCACGCCAAAATAAACCACTCATACCCACATTGCTGGCGTTGCCACAAACCCATCAACTTCCGCTCAACTCCACAATGGTTCATCAGCATGGACAAAAACAACTTCAGAAACGATGCACTTGAGGCAATCAAAAAAGTTGAGTGGCGTCCATCATGGGGCGACGTGCGGTTGGGAACCATGGTGCAAGGACGACCCGACTGGTGCGTCTCGCGACAAAGAGTTTGGGGCGTGCCCATCGCTCTCTTCACATGCGACGACTGTGGCGAAGTGCATATGACTCCCGACTTGCAAGAAAAAATACTCGACGAATTCCGCAAACACTCCTCTGATATCTGGTACGACAAAGAAGCATCATACTTCTTGGGAGATGGATACAAATGCGGGTGCGGTTCGACGAACGTGTCAAAAGAAATGGACATACTCGACGTTTGGTTCGAAAGTGGAGCCTCTTACGCCGCCGTTTCTGAGTCGCAAGACGAATTCAACATGGAGGACATCAAACTCTACCTCGAAGGATCAGACCAATACCGAGGATGGTTCCAATCGTCGCTGCTGGAAAGTGTGCTACTGGAAGGGCGAGTACCTTACGAAACCGTCATCACACACGGGTTTACACTAGACGGAAAAGGTAAAAAAATGTCCAAATCCATGGGCAACGTCATCGATCCCAAAGAGGTTATCGAACGCTATGGAGCCGACATACTACGACTCTGGGTTGCCTCGGAAGACTACTCTGAAGACCTACCAATATCCGACGAAATACTAAAACGCGTTGCCGAAAGTTATCGCAAAATACGCAACACATACAAATTTATTCTCGGAAACCTAGGCGACTTCAATCCCGATACGGATACACTGCAATACGACTCACTAATGGAAATGGACAAATACATCCTAAACAGGTGGGAAGCAACCAAACAACGTATTCAAAAAGCATACGACGATCACCAATACCACACCTTCTACCACACATTCATGAACTTCTGCATACGAGACCTATCAGCATTCTATCTGGATATCCTCAAAGATAGACTCTACACAGAAGCAAAAACAGGAACAAAAAGACGAAGTGCACAAACAGCCCTCTGGCACATACTCAAAGAATCAACAATACTAGTGTCCACAGTGCTCTCATTCACCGCCGATGAAGTGTGGGACTCCATGGCGAACTTCAACGGGAAAACAAAATCAGTATTCCTAAACGATATGCCCGAAAACAAAGAATACAACGACGACGAACTTGTAGCAAAATGGGACAAAATCGTAGCACTCAAATCCAACGTCTCCAAAGCACTGGAAATAGCACGACGCAACGGTGTCGCAAACTTCTCCCTAGCAACGGAAATCACCATCGACCACAACGATAACGCCATCCTACAAATAGACGAAGACCTAAGACGAATATTTATCGTCTCCAAGGTTACAATAGGCAACGGCACACTAGGGGATGACGCAACCTACACGACGGAAGATGGGGCAACCAAAATAGACGTTGTCAAAAGCGAAATGACCAAATGCCCAAGATGCTGGGCACACAACAACGATAATACGGGGCACGATGATGATCCCGATCTATGCAGCCGATGCGTGGAGGTTGTTGCGGGGTCGTAGTGGGGTTGCGTATGCGATGTGTGTGTGATGCGTAGCCGATGCGTGTGTGCGAGCAACAACGCTGAGCAACAACGCCGAGCAACAACGCTGAGCAACAACGCCGAGCAACAACGCCGAGCAACAACGCCGAGCAACAACGCTGAGCAACAACGCTGAGCAACAACGCTGAGCAACAACGCTGAGCAACAACGCTGAGCAACAACGCTGAGCAACAACGCTGAGCAACAACGCTGAGCAACAACGCTGAGCAACAACGCCGAGCAACAACGCTGAGCAACAAAAGAGGGGGGGATGCTGTGTGTATTCCCCCCTTTTCTCATGCCCTACCGAAAAATATAACACGCTACCCTAGTTTTATTTTTGCAAACAGAAAAATACCCCTAAATATTATAAAACATTAATATTTGTGTAGAATAAATTGTAGAATATATTAAGTAGGTATGCGTCCTTATACCCCATAGGCAACACTAACAGCACTATCATTTATTATAACATATCCGAATTCGTTCTAGTATTCAACAACACTTCCAAACATATTTGCATAACCTGAGACATTTTTATTATAAAATAGTTGATTTGTGTTTATCCCTAGTGTAGAGTACTCTCATCTAGGGCACCAAAGCCCTGTACCCCTAGAAATATACAATTTGAGGTGGATGGGATGTTGGAAAAATTATTCGCTCTTCGCGAAAATAATACGAGCGTGAGAACAGAGGTTATTGCTGGCTTTACAACTTTCGCAACGATTATTTATATACTTTCAGTAAACCCGGCTATTCTTAGCGATGCTGGCGTGCCCAAGGAGGGTGCATTTGCCGCAACAGCCATTGCAGCCGGTGTTGCGTCCATAGTAATGGGGCTTTTGGCGAAACTACCCTTTGCGTTAATGCCTGGTATGGGCTTGAACGCGTTTTTTGCGTACACAGTTGTGCTGGGCATGGGGTACACTTGGCAGATGGCATTGGCTGCTGTGTTTGTTGAGGGGTTAATATTTCTGGCTTTGTCCATTTTTAATATTCGGGAGCTGGTTATCAAGAGTATCCCCATGGATCTCAAGTATGCTATTGGTGCTGGTATCGGGTTGTTTGTTGCGTACATTGGGTTTGCCAACGCGGGCATAATCGTCCAAGGTGTTCCTGTAACTACCGTCGGGTATCTCCAAAGCCCCATGGCTATTTTGGCGTTGATAGGTATCGTAATCACGGCAATACTCTACATGTACAAGGTTGTGGGTGCGTTATTTATTGGCATCGTGGCTACAACAATTATGGGGATTCCGTTCGGTCTCACCGATCTTTCCGGAATAGGTACCGTCGTAAGTCTGCCTGATGTTAGTGGCACATTCTTGCATTTCGACTTTTCGCAGCTGTTCACCTTGGACTTCATGGTTGTGTTGGCAATATTCCTGTTTGTGGATATTTTTGATACGGCAGGAACCTTCATCGCTGTTGCACGAACTGCCAACCTTGTGGAATCGGATGGACGCATTAAAAATGTGAAACGTGGTTTCCTCTCTGATGCGATAGGCACCTTGGTGGGGGCTATTTTCGGTACATCCACGGTAACAACAGTTGTTGAGAGTGGTGCGGGTGTGAGTGCTGGTGGTCGTACGGGGTTGACGGCGGTTACTGTTGGGGTTTTGTTCCTTGTTGCTCTGATGTTTTACCCCTTGTTTAGCGTTGTGCCCATATTTGCGACGACACCTGTTCTTGTTGTGGTTGGGTTCCTCATGTTTAAACAGCTGTTGGGCGTGGACTTCGACTGCATTGAAACCTCAGTGCCAGCATTTATTACCATTGCCATCATACCTTTGGGCTACTCCATTGCTGAGGGTATCTCCCTAGGTATTATTTTGTATACAGTGTTGATGACTGCCAAAGGGCGTTTTCGCGAGGTGTACTGGTTGACGTATGTTATTGCGGGCTTGTTTATCGTGAAAATAGGTAGCCACTTTGTCTAGGAGGTTAGGGAATAGCCTCAGCAGGTATTTGCATGCGTGTTGTGTGCTGTGCTAGGTTCTGTACAGAGATAGATTTTGCACAATAAAAAAGACCAGTGTAGGGTTGAACGCCCCATGCTGGTCTTTTTGCTCATATATTATAAACTATTTTGGCAGTGTGTGTAGGTTGCCTCAGGTTGCGTCGGTTGCCTGCGATACTGTAGGGCAGTGTTAGGAAGCATTCCCTAGGGAGAAGTTTTGGAACACAGGTAGCACTATCTCTTCGTTGGCGTCAGGGATAATGTTTACATCGATAAGCTCGGCAACACTGCTATCGGTAGCAATTCGTCTTGCGAGCATGTTGTTGATACTGTGTCCACTTTTGTAGGCACGAATATGTCCCATGATTGGCATGCCGATGAGGGCAACGTCGCCGATAATATCAAGGAGTTTGTGCATTACGGGTTCATCTTCCGAGCGTAACCCCTCCTCGTTGAGCAAACCGCTATCGTCAAACACAACAGTATTTTGCAGTGAAGCCCCCTTGGAGAGCCCCATGGAGAGTAGCTTGTCCGCATCACTTTTGAAGCCGAATGTGCGTGCTTGGCATACAGTTTCCATGTAGGATTCAGGTTGAACATTGACCGAAGCCTTACTGCGTCGAATCATGGGGTGCGGGTATTCGATTTCGGTTGTAACCTTGAAAAACCTTGAGGGGATAACCTCGATATACTTGTCGCCATCCACGATATTGAACGGTTTGACAATTTTGAGGAACTTTTTGGGGTGAGCAAGTTGGTTTATGCCAGCTTCAAGTATTTTTTCCACGAAAGGGAGAGCACTGCCGTCCATAATAGGGCATTCGTCGTTGTGGAAGTCGATTTTAACATTGTCGATGCCAAGCCCGACAAGTGCTGACATGAGGTGTTCCACGGTGCTGACGTCGCCGGAGGGTAGTCCGATAATCGTTGCCAAGAAGGTGCTTTTCACCAACTCGGGGGAAGCCTTAACATAGGCTTGAGCGTTGTCGCCGGTAACTTTTCTCATGGATATGCCAGTGTTGGCAAAGTCGGGATGTAAGACAACTTTCACAGCTTGACCGCTATGAATACCAATTCCGTCGATTGTAATGCTTTTGTTGATGGTTTTTTGAAACATATTTTGACTTCCTTGAGATATTTATTTTTTACGAAACTTGGGTGTAGATTTTGTTGTTGCAACTACCTTAATAAAGAAGAGGTTTCAGCTTCCGTCCAAAAGTCTAACCACCTAGTCTGTAGCAAGTATCATGCCAACGGCTAAAACCCTGTGTTTGTTGGCTTGGAGTGGGTTGGCGTAAGTTTTTTTAGACACCAAAGCCACCTCGAAGTGTTAACTTTTATGGACACAATTAACACCGAAACTGTAACACAAGTCCACAACAAATTATGTGGCAGTCAACGCTACAGTCAACACTACAGCCCCCCGTGCTCAACTATGCCACGCCATCGCCATCCTCTTGCATTATCGCTGGTGTTTGTGGTAGGGTTGTGCTATTATGTAAGTTGCATCTATTGTGAAAAATTACTAGCATCAGGCTTGCAATAGCTAGAGTGCTACAGCTAAAATACTACAGGCACTTGCGGCGAAAAATACCTTGACCCACGAACGCCACAGGTGTTTACTAATACTACTTACTCCCGATACTAATACTTACTCCCGATACCAATACTTACTTTGAGGTTGTATTTACCATGCTCGATTTTATAGATATTATTCTCTACCTAGCCACTGGCGTTGCTGCCGGTGCCATGATTGTTTTCACAGGGTTTGGCGGGGGCATCATCATGGTGCCCATTTTATCGCAAGTTTTAGGTATGCCTATTAAGGAGGCAATCGGGATATCCATGGCAGTGATGAGCGTCAACGCTGTTGTTACAACGTCAGTAAACATTCGCATGGATAACATTCAGCTCAAAACAGCCTTTATTATGGGGGGTGTTTCTGTTGTGGGTGTTGTTTTGGGATCGTTGCTCACGATTTTCGTTTTATCCGACAGTGCAGTACATATAATTTTCGCGTTATTTCTGGTTATCCCCATTATTCTGACCTTTCGCAGCAAGGCGGATGGGCTCCTTTACCCCTCAATCGATAGGGTGGAGAATACTAGCCTGTCGGGGATGATTACTGTGGATGGTCGCGAGATGTACTACGAGACACACAAGATGAAGCTCATTGCATATTTTGGTGCTGGTGCTGGCGTATTGTCTGGGATACTCGGTGTTGGCGGTGCGAGCATGATGATCTCCCTGCTCACCGGCGTTGCCAAATTGCCCATCAAAATTGCCATCGGGATTAGCTCATTCGCCATTAGCATTGCGGCACCGGTGTCCCTCTTAATCTACTACCTTGCAGGGTATGTTAATTTTCATTTGGTGTTGCTGGTTCTTGCGGGTAGTTATGTCAGTATCAAGATTAGTTCTAAGTTTATTGGCAGTGTAACCAACAAGTATGTTAAAGTGATGTTTCTGGTGATACTGATACTCTCTTTTGTGAAGAATTTTATTTAGGTGCAAAATAGCAAACTGCACGGTGGTTGTTGAATTTATGAGAACAGAACGGTATAAAATACTCTACATGCTCCTTTACAGGATAAGCATTTTTGCACTGTACACCTTCATTGCAGCAGATTTACTGTTGTTTTATGTTGTGGGCTTGGATCTGCCCCTCTTAGAGTTGGGCGTGTTTACTGTGGCTTTCACTAGTATCACGTTTTTTGTGGTATCCCTTCTTTTGATGGCGAGGGTTTATCGATTTGCCATGGTTTTATATATCCCTGTGGCAGTACTGTTGGTTACGGTATTGACGTTTATTGTCGTGTTGTGGATGCAGTAGGGCAGTAGGGCATTCGGATGCCGTGCCCGTGCGTGCGTGTGTAATGGTGCCGTGCGTGTAACGTGCATGTGCCGTGTGGCTCTGCGTGTACTTTGGTTACGGTGTTTCCGGCGTAATGTAGTACCCGATACCCTCGATTAACTTGATGGTTTTCGGTTTTTTGGGGTTATCGCCGACAAGCTCCTGTATCTGTTTGATATTGTCGTCGAGGTATTCGCTCCATACGTAGACGTCGTTTTTGTTTAGGTATTCGAGTATGAGGCTTGTTTTGCTAATAACCGCACCTTGGTTTTCGATGAAGTATGCCAGTAGGTTGGACTGTGCTGGCGTAATATATTTCTTCGTCCCCGACACTGTTAGTGTGAGGTTGGTGGTGTCAAGTTTAATATTATTATATTTCAGCACCTTTGCTTCTTCGTCCTTCCCTTCGTTTTGATTAAACACATTGCGTAATATTGCGATGAGTTCTTCGGGGTTGTATTGTGCGTACGGTTTTGTGGTTCTGTTTATGATATGTAAGTTGCTGTGTTCAATTGTTACGCTGTTGTTGAATTGTGGTTTGGTATGAATGTACTCCATGACCACTGTTTTGTCGGTTTTTTCAAGTATTGAGCTTGCAATTGGGGCAATGCTGCCATCGTCGTCGTTTTGGTAGTCGATAAATAGTACGACACGGAATCTACCACGATTGAAGGCTTTAACCGCCTCCTCTAGTGAGCTGAGAACAATAGGGTCGTACCCTTCGAAAACTAAGACATCTTTGACTACGTCGGCTACTTGCTGGTAATTGCTTACTATTATTAGTTGTTTCACGTGTGCTCCTGATTGTATTGGTTGTGTTAGCTCTGTGTTGGCTATAACCATTATACCCTATTGAATATCGATTACAATAATAAAATACAGTTGAAACTATGTTAAATGTGTTGTATTATGTGTAGAATTTGTGTTTGGCTAAACTTTGCGGCGGTTGCTTTTTAGAGGCACTCCCCCAAAAGATACAATACGTGTCGTTATTTGCACAGACTACTTACACAAACTACTTACACAAAGCAGGTTTTTCAATACTATAAAAATAGGTGCGAGCTTAACAAAATGGATCATAAACTTATACGCAACTTTAGCATCATCGCCCATATCGATCACGGGAAAAGTACACTTGCCGACCGACTCATAGAGTTTACCAGTGCAGTGGAAAGTCGTGATATGAAATCCCAACTCCTAGACAGCATGGATATCGAACGGGAACGGGGCATCACCATCAAGGCACAAACGGTGCGACTCTCCTACAAAGCCGACGACGGAAACACTTACCAACTAAACCTCATCGATACACCCGGACACGTGGACTTCTCTTACGAAGTTTCACGAGCATTATCATCATGCGAAGGCGTACTCCTTGTTGTAGATGCCGCTCAAGGTGTGGAAGCACAAACCATCGCCAACGTTTACATGGCAATCGATCATGAATTAGCAATTGTGCCCGTACTCAACAAAATCGATCTGCCCGCCGCCGATCCTGAAAAAGTGCGTGAAGAGATAGAAGACTTCATCGGCATCGACGCCAGCGAAGCAATACTAGCATCCTCCAAAACGGGGGAGGGCACCAAAGAGATTCTCGAAGCCATTATCAAAACCATACCACCACCGGAAGACAAATCAGGCATGCCCTTACGTGCACTAGTGTTCGACTCATGGTACGACAACTATCGCGGTGCCATGGCTCTGTTTCGTGTATTCGAAGGAACGATGAACCTCAACGACAAACTCATGTTCATGGGACGCAAAGCGAAATACGAAGCAGACTTCATGGGCTACTTCTCCCCATCTGCCACAGACGTGGAAACACTTTACTCCGGCGAAGTAGGCTTTATCTCTGGTGCCATCAAAACCGTTTCCGATATCATGATAGGAGACACAATCACAAGTGAAGACAACCCCGCTGAAGAAGCACTACCCGGCTTCAAAGCTGTCAAACCTGTGGTGTTCTGTGGGATGTACCCCGTGGACTCAGCCGAATACGAATCCCTCAGGGACGCACTCGAAAAACTCACTCTAAACGACTCATCCATACACTATGAAGCCGAAACCTCCTCTGCACTAGGGTTTGGCTTCCGTTGCGGTTTCCTCGGACTGCTCCACATGGACGTAACACAGGAACGACTCGAACGAGAATTCAACCTCAACCTCATCACAACAGCACCATCCGTTATCTATCGTATCGGACTCACAGACGGAACCACAATCGAAATCGACAACCCCTCCAAACTACCACCAACAAACAAATACAGCAGCATTAGCGAACCGTTCATAACCTCCACCGTAATTGTGCCAACAGACTACGTGGGGAAGGTCATACAACTGCTACAAAGCCGACGTGGGGTGCAAAAAGATATTCGATACCTAGGGGAACGACGGGCTGTCATCGAATACTACTTGCCAATGGGGGAAGTTGTTACAGACTTCTACAACAAACTCAAATCGCAAACAAAAGGGTATGCCTCCTTCGATTACGAATTTTTCGAATACCGACAGTCCAACCTCGTCAAGCTAGACATTATGATCAACAAAGATATTGTCGACGCACTGGCTGTCATCGTACACAAAGACAACGCCTACTACAAAGGACGCGACTTTGTGGATAGACTGAAAACCGTCATCCCAAGGCAAATGTTTGACATTAGCATACAGTCCGCCATCGGTACAAAAATCATTGCCAGCACTAGGATAGGTGCATTTCGTAAAAATGTTACAGCAAAGTGCTACGGTGGCGACGTTTCACGTAAACGCAAACTGTTAGAGAAACAAAAAGCAGGTAAAAAACGTATGAAAAGCATTGGTAGCGTAGAGATACCCCAAGAGGCATTCCTCTCGATTCTCACCCTCGAAGATGACGCCAAAGGTAAATAGCAACAACAAACACACCGCTTTTCAGTAGCACAACTAGCAACGCTAGCAAACGAAAGACCATTACGAGGACTCCTTATGTTATCTAGAAAAAAAGAAACCATACGCTTGCCCAAAACCACAAAACGAGTTTTCCTTGACTGGCTAGAAGCTATTGCCATTACGTTTGTTATTGCCTTTGGTATTGTGCGTCCGTTTGTGTTTGAGCTCTACAAGGTGCCCACAGGATCCATGGAAACCACAATTAACGTTGGCGATAGAATTTTTGTGGACAAGCTCTCATACCTTTGGGGCAGTGTTGATCGTGGCGATATTGTTGTGTTCAAATTCGGCATTGTACCGAGCCAAAACTATGTTAAACGCATTGTTGGCATCCCTGGGGATACCATTGCCGTTAAGGATAAAGTTCTATTCATCAACGGTGTTGCACAGCAGGAAGACTACATCACCACCTCAACATTTGGCACTAGCTTTACATCTTATCGCGACAATATGCCTGAGTTCACCATCCCCGAAAACAAGTATTTTGCCATGGGCGACAATCGTGAAAACAGCTTTGATAGCCGTTACTGGGGCTTTGTGGACGCTAGTAGCATCAAGGGGAAAGCTCGGTTTGTTATCTGGTCAAAAGTGCCCAACGGTGGAATTAAACTTAGCCGAACCTTTCACAACCTAGACTAACAATAACGCAACGTTAATAATGAAAAACATATTTGCACAAATGATAAACTACCTTCTAAGGGCAATCAATACTGAGGTGGAGATTGTTGCGTACTTAGAACGTGTACACAAAAATGGAGTGTTTTAGATGAAGTACAAACGAATACTACTCAAGCTTAGCGGGGAAGCCCTCATTGGTGATGGTTCCTATGGTATCGATACCAAAGTTGTAAGGTATGTTGCCGGAGAGGTCAAAGCCGCCGTGAAGCTTGGTGCCGAAATAGGTATTGTTGTTGGTGGTGGTAACATCTTCCGCGGTGTTGCTGGTGCCGCTCAAGGGATGGAGAGAGTGTCCGCCGATTACATGGGCATGTTGGCAACAGTTATCAACTCCATCGCTCTGCAAAGCGGGTTGGAAAGTGAAAATATCGACACACGTGTGCAGAGTGCCCTCGAAATGACACAAGTTGCTGAACCGTTTATCCGACGTAGAGCTATTCGACACTTGGAAAAAGGGCGTGTCGTAATCTTTGCCGGCGGAACGGGGAACCCATACTTCACCACCGATACCACAGCAACACTACGTGCCAACGAAATCGATGCCGATATCATCCTAAAAGCAACAAAAGTAGACGCCATTTACGACCGCGATCCTGCCAAACACAGCGATGCCGTAAAATACGACAGCATATCCTACATGGACGTATTACGCAAAGACCTCAAAGTTATGGACGCCGCAGCAATATCCCTCGCAAAGGACAACGCCTTGCCCATTATTGTTTTCGACCTATTTGGCAAAGGCTCATTAGTCGACATCGTCAATGGGAAAGCTGTTGGCACGATTGTAAGCTAACAAAATAAAAACGAAACATAGGAGTACGATTTTTATGATTATCAATAAC
>CAMZNJ010000007.1 GCA_947313825.1 uncultured Deferribacteraceae bacterium
GATTGTTGACGCAGATATTGCGGCTGAAACAACACTATTCACACGTAACCAAGTGTTGCAACAAGCAGCAACGGCGATGTTGGCACAGGCAAACGCATTGCCACAGTCAGCGTTGACACTTATACGTTAATCGCTAGGGAAGCAGTACGCTAAAGATACTGCAAGCTAGTGAAATAGGGGTTATTCACTATGGCTTTAAGGATTTTTAGCAACCCGACTGCCTTCTTGGTACAAAATCACTTAACCAGCTCACAAGCTGCGTTACGACAGTCCATGGAGAGGCTATCGTCAGGAATGCGTATTAACCACGCTTCCGACGATGCCTCTGGACTCGTTGTTTCCAAAAAATTACAGTCGCAAATCATGGGAGCGGCTGTGGCTTCTCGCAATGCTCAAGACGGCATCTCACTCTTGCAAACGGCTGAGGGGGGGATGAGAGCCATTAGCGATATGCTACTTCGAATGCGTGAACTAGCTGTTCAGGCTGGCAACGGCACTTACACCACATCCGACCGTGCTGAACTGCAAAAAGAGATGAACCAACTCAAAGACGAAATCAATCGTATCTCCGGTGCCACCGAATTCAACACAAAAAAACTCCTCAACGGCAACGCTACAGCACTCTGGTCCTCTTCCACCGACAAAGTCAACCTTATCATCAACTCAAACGTTCGTGCTGGCGACTACCGACTGGACATCTCAACAGCAGTCGGGCGATCGGCACAATACTCCTCACATATCATGCGTATTAAAGGTGGCGAATTCGCCGCAAGTGTTTCCGGCGACAAAAAAAACATCGCCTACGTCGGTACACTCGAAGGACAAACCTTCGCAACCAAAGGCGACTTCTACAACGTACACGTTACTGACGACTCCGGTATCAAAGATACATACGAACAAATTATCACAACAGCACTGGAAACATTCCTCATCTCTGCCGTGGCAACATACCTCAAAAATGAAGTCAGCAACGATATGAAAAATATTCCCGGAATAAAAATCGGCGAATTCGCCTCAGCACATCACGACAGCCTCAACGCTTTCATCTCTGCACAAGCCACTGCCGCTGGAATTGACGCCAACTCCATCAAATCCATAGCCATCGATGGAATTGTTGGTGTTCTTGCTCGCCTAGCCGGTAGTGGGGGCAATGGCAACTCACTACTCACCAAAGTTGGCGACAAAAGTGTGAACGATTACGCACGAGAGCTGAAAGCCGATGCCGCCAACATACCCATGTTTGACACTGCAGGCATAAAGGCCGCCGCCAAAGACACCGCAACAGCACTTGCCGCCAGCAACGCACAAGAGGTGTCGTCCTACTTTGCACAAGGATCAACAAACAACTCCGTATTTACTGCCAATGCACAAAATACTACAACCACCAATCTTCTGCGTACAGGGTATCTGGAAATCGAAATACAAGCCTACAAAAACCCCAATGCAGGCGGAATACAAGCAATTAGCAACGTCGAAACCATCGCATGGAAATTTATCGACGCCGCAACGGGCGAGGAACGTACCGGAACACAAAAGGTGAACTTCGCAAAAGGAACCGCTAACGGCGACCTCAACTCAATCTTCGGCACAATTACCATCCCACAAATACAAAACAGCAACAACTTCGACGTGGACTTCAAACTCGAATCAGGAACCGCTTTCGCAGCTGGACAGGCTGGCATCAGTGGCAACATCGCCCTAACATCGAAAACCCTCGTACGCGTACAAGGGGATACTAGTGGATCAAATCTAGCAGACGGCGGTGGCGTAATCGTTATCAATAGCGACGGGGGGGAGCACTCACAAATCGGCGGCGGAACCATAGCCGTAAAGTACGACCCTGGGGAACTCACCAAAAAAAATAACTACGACGGACTGGAAGACCTCAGCAAAGTAATGGTACACTTCACAACCATGGACGCCAACACAGGCAAAATCGACTACGCCAAACTACAGTTCGCTTTCCACGAAACCGACAACGGTGCAACAATACCCATAGACAAAGCCAAAGTACAAATACACGAAGGGGGTGAACTCGCAACAGAATCAACACGACTCGAACAGATTACCAACTTCGACAACCCCGACGGAACAAGCATATTCAACAGCAACCAACAACACATCACCATTTACGCAAATAACGGCGAACAAAGGGAGATCTACCTACAAGGCGGAATGACACTCAAAGACCTCGACCTCGCACTCACAAAAGCACTCGTCAACATGGGGCTGGGAGCAGACAACGACCTCGCACAATCAAAGCAACAACAACAAGAAATCAACTCCGCTCTCGTGCAGTTTGACAGCACAACAGGCACACTACAATTACGCACCGCACTACTCGGATCATCCTCAACACTAGCAATCGTTGGATCAGACGAAATCGTCAACGCTTTCGGATTCGACAAAAGCACCAAAGAGCTCAATTCCGTCGTAAGCATTATCACTTCAGATATGCGAACAGGGAACATCATCGCACAGGAAACACTTGCCTCAGCCTACCTCAGCAACTCCATTCAAGGAGCTACCATCGAAGTTCGTAACGCAGGCGTAACAGCTACTGCCAACAACGGGAACATCGCCTTCCAAGGTGGCAACACAGTCGCATTTATCCACCTTACAGACAAAAGCACCAACCTGCAAGTCGGCGGAAACGCTGGACAACAAATAGGCATCTCCATAAAACAACTGGACGGAGCTGGGCTAGGAATTAACGATGCGTACGTTTACAGTCAGAAAGAGGCACAAATCGCGTTATCCAAAATAGACAGTGCTCTCACAAAAATGGGGAGCTCACGTGCAACTGTTGGGGCACAGGTGAACCGACTGCAATACACAACAGTCAACCTCGACACAATGCGTGAAAACTTGATATTTGCCCACTCAAGGATAGTGGACGCTGATATTGCTGCCGAAACAACACTGCTCATACGCAATCAGGTGCTACGCGATGCTGCCACTGCCATGCTGGTGCAGGCAAACATGTTGCCACAGTCAGCGTTGACACTTATACGTTAATCGCTAGAGGGCGGGAGCTTAGGGAACCTAATGGAACCTAGTGGCTTCCGTCCTCACGAAAGTTTTATGAACAAACACCGCTATAAGTACTCATATCTATAGGGGTGGGTGTAGAATAACCCCTCTACCCCACCCCACCCCAACGCTTGGGGCTGGCAATAGTACCATCACTTTCGTGGTGCACTCCCATGATGTCCATAAGCTTCATTGTCATGAATGATGCAATATCCTCCAAGTTTATCGGATTAGTGTAAAACCCCGGCATCAAGGGAACAACGTTAGCACCCGCCTCTTTTATGGTTGTGAGGTTGCGAAGGTGTATGAGCGACAGGGGCGTTTCGCGAAATGCGATAGTCAGATTGCGACCCTCTTTGAGTGCAACATCAGAGGCACGTTGCAGTAGGTCGGAGCTAACGCCAGCCGCTAAGCGACCCACAAACCCTGCCGAGGCAGGTATAATCACGTAGTTGTCTATCAGGAACGATCCGCTAGCAGGTTTCGCTGCAATATCGTCGCAGTCGTAGTGAGGTGCCTCAATGCCTATGTGTCGAATGTAGTCCTGTGGCGACAATATTTCCGTGGAAAACTCCAAGGACGCATTAATCAAAGCCGCACGACTGAACGACAAATGTAGCTCCACACCAGCCGAATCCAAGGCACGAATCAACGACCGTGCGTAAATTGAACCGCTAGCACCACCTACACCAACAAAAACTTTCACCTTTATACCTACCTTGCGTTACAAATTGCCGACGTGCGTTACGAATTACCGTCCCGACCCTCCATTTTCATGGTGTACCCCTCGCCTTTCATGAACGCCACGTCTTCCTCTAGTCGATTCCCCTTGAGTGTGAGGTAATCCCCGACCATAACCGCCGAGAACCCTGCTTCCAAGGCTTGGCGTTGAAAGTCGTACGACAACGCCTGCCTGCCCGCACAGAACCTTAGGGATGTCTTGCCGAGCATCAGCTTGAATATGGATATGGCACGCAATAATTCATCTTCACCTAGGCGACGATTCCCCGCCATGGGCGTGCCAGGCATGGGGTTGAGGATGTTGAATGTTACGGACTCCACTTCGAGGTTGCGAATATCGTCTATCATGCTGAATCGATCGCTCCATGATTCCCCTAGCCCTACAATGCCACCGCTACATATTTCCAGTCCCGCCTCTTTTGCGGCAACAATGGCGTCGATTCGGTCTTGGTGTGTGTGCGTAGTGCATATTTTGGGGTAGAACTGTGCACTTGTTTCTAGGTTGTGGTGGTATCGTGTGAGTCCTGCTTTTTTGAGTCGTTCCCCTTGGTTGCGGTCGATCATCCCCACGGAGGAGCAGTAGCTCATGTTTGTGGATTCTCGTAGTTGTTCGTAGTAGTCCACTAGGGTATTTTCATCGGCTTTGCGTAAGCGACCACCCTGCATAACGAGGCAGTAGCGATGAACGCCGGCTGATTCCATAAATTTTGCACCCTGTTCAACCTTATCGTAGGGGAGAATGGGGTATTTTGGTGCCTCTGTTTTGAAAAATGCGGACTGTGTGCAGAATGAGCAGTTTTCGGAGCAACCACCTGATTTTGCGTTAATGATGGCACACAGCTCTAGCTCTTTGTTCGGGTTGTTTACAGCTGAGGCGGCGTTTACAACCTCTTGAAGGGGTGCGTTTACTAGGTCTTCTGCCTGTTTTTTTGTTATCATAAATATATTTCACCGTATTTTTATTGTTTGTTGCGTTAACCGTGTTAAACGTAACTATGATACTATGGCTCTATGATACTATGGCACTATGATACTATGGTGTGCCGATGAGCACTGTTCCTGAGGCATCATAGATACCTGTAATTGTTTTGTTTGTGTCAAGATTTTTCACGCTGACAGGTTCGCCGATGTAGGCATCTTCCACCAGTTGTCCGTTGGATTCTACCGTAATGGCACCGCTGGAATATTTCACAGGAACAACACTGCCTTTTTTGGCACTTGGTGCCCGCGTTAAGTGTTCTTCGAGTATGGGTTTCCCTTTGCCGATGTATTTTGTCGCCACGAATTTGTCGATATTTGTGGCTAAATCACCTTTGAGGAAAGTAATATCCACTGATTTACGTGATACCCTGCCGCGGAAAGCCTCCCCCCGCGATATGGGCATGGACGAAACATACCCCTCTTGGTATCCACGCACGTAAACATTGACCTTAGCAACATTTTCGCCACCACTTTGAAGCTGAAAAACTGTGTTGCCTAATGGCGACGCACTGGTTAGTGTTGCTGAGACGCCGTAGCTGTTGCCGATGTAGATGGGTTGGCGAATATTTATACGCTCCACAGAAACATTGTACGACGGAAAATACTCGCCATAGTAAGCAACAACCGCCCTCGCAACTTCATCTTCACCAACTTTATAACCATCACGAATAACGGTTATGATGTTGTCGGATTTGTAGACAATATTTTTCTGTGCTGTGATTCTGTCCATCTCGCTACGCAAAATTTTCCTTGTTTCGCCGTATTTAATACCGCACACAAGGGGCTCGTCGGACACAATACCTAGGTCGGACGCAACTAAACAGTCGGAACTAATATAAACCACCGTTGCACCTCGTGCGGTGCTAGGGAGCAGTAACGCCAACATTAGCACCGTAAAAGCAAGAAGCACAAGGGCAACAACCTTGGGGGTAAGGGGTACAATCCTATTGTTGCTTCTAATTGATGCTGTAATATTTGGACTCAAATTAGCCTCCTCCATTTCCACACCTTTTTCACACCTGTTCACACCTTGGTTGCTTGAGGCACTGCCATCGCAACTCGAACGTTAACAACAGCTCGAACGTTAACAACAGCTCAAACGTTAACAACAGTATGATGCAAAAAAGGTGTTGATGCAACAGTTAAATGCTCCACCAACACCCCTGCAACTACGGCACAGAACTGTGTACACTACCCATGCTAAGAACTAACGCTTCAGACCGATTACCGTTTGCAACATGTCGTCGCTGGACTGAATGGAGCGTGAGTTAAACTCATACGCCCTTTGCCCCGATATCATGTCAACCATTTCCGAAACCACGTTGACGTTGGACGATTCTGTTGCCCTGTGCATTAGCGAGCCGTAATGTTCCGACTGTGGCAAGCCAACTTGTGGTGCCCCTGAAACCGTGGATTCGAGGAATAGGTTTTGTCCCATGGCGTGCAACCCTTGTGGGTTAATGAATGTTACAAGCTCTATCTGTCCGAGCTCCACAGGGTTGACGTTACCGGGAGTGGAAACGGTAACAGTACCATCACGCCCTACGGTGAAGAGTGAGGCATCGGGGGGAACAGTAATACGGGGGAGCAAGTAGTACCCGTCGGAAGTAACCACAGAGCCGTCGGAATCTAGCTTGAACGATCCATCACGCGTGTACCCTGTGTCGCCGTTGGGCAATTCGATTTGGAAGAACCCTCGCCCTAGTATGGCAATATCGTAATCGTTTTCGGTAACAACAGGTGAGCCTTGCGTAAATATTTTGGTAATGGAGGCAGGTTTTACTCCGAGCCCGACCTGTATCCCTGTGGGGTGGTTGATGCCACTACTGGTAACAGCACCGCTGGGCAATACCTCTTCGTAAAGGAGGTCTTGAAAGTTTGCTTTGTCCTGCTTGTACCCGATGGTATTTACGTTTGCTAGGTTGTTGGAAATGGTGTCGATGTAAAGTTGCATGGATGTCATGCCACTAGCCCCTGTCCATAATGATCTCAACATAATCTCACTCCATAGCCCTTTATACTTATTTTATTTATTAATTTGCTTGTCTAGTTTTTATTATTGTACTGTTCCGATTTCGGAGGATGCCTTGCCGTTTATTTCGTCATGGGTACGCACAAGGCGGCCATACATTTCGAACGAGCGTGTGGCGTCGATCATTTGCACCATTTCGTCCACAGGGTTGACGTTGCTCCCCTCCAGAAAACCTTGCATAATGTTTGGTGTTGTTGTTCCTCGTGGGAATGTTCCTATTGCGGCGTAAAGGTTTCTGCCCTGTTTCTGCAATTTGTCCACGTTGTCGAAGGAGCTCATTTCGAAGTTGCCCATTAGTTCGCCGTCGAAGTAGATTCCGCCGTCTTTGGCAACGATAACGCCACCCTGACCCACTGCATCCACGGACAAGGTGTCCAGCTCGCCATCAGTGTTGCGGATAATCACGGGGAACCCTTCACGCGTGGACAGAAGCCCGTCGTTGTTGATGGTAAACGCACCGTCGCGGGTATATCGTACGCCCATGGGGGCATCGATGGCGAAGAATGCTTCACTGTTACCGATGGCAACGTCGAAGGGGTTGTGTGTTTCACGCATTGTGCCACGCTCGAAATTGGTGTAGATGTTGTCCATTCGCGACGTGGAGTTGATGGTTTTGTTGTACAGGGTTTCACGAACAGCATTTTGGGGGAACCGTGGATCGCTCGGCTGATACAGCGTAAACACTGGTCTGTCTTTTTTGTATGAGTCGGTGTTGACGTTGGCCAAGTTGTTGGATATTACGTCAAGGCGACGCTCTGAGGCAACCATACCGCCCACTGTGGTGTAAATACCGTTTAACATTTAACGTACCTCGCAATAAAACCGAATAATCTACTAATGCCGTAACCTAAAACTGCCGTAACCTAAATCCTTACTGAAGCAGGTTGCTTACGCCGTCGTTTAGTATTTTGTTGAGCCCAGCGTAAGAGAGGGACTCAGCACGATTTGCCGATGTGGAAAACTGTGTGTAATACCCCGGATCGTTGACACTGCGTGCGATTATCGACGATTGGAAAACAACAACCTGATCACGCTTATCAATAACCTTCACGTCAACATGGGAAAGATTTGCACGGTAGGAAGATACGGTCTCTTTGGCAGATACCAACGCAACGTATTCCGCTTCGTCGATGTTGTTGACAACGCTACCGTAGTACCTTGTGTTGAAAAAAGCTTTGGTGATGTTCATGGCGTAGGAGTCGAATCGGCTCCGGTTTTGACCATCGTTAATCTCAACTCGTACAGGGGCAACGTACACCCGTGAGCCGCTTGGTATCATGGAGAATATTTCGTAAGAAAAATCCATGTAAGAGGGAGCGGTTTTGTCGCGAACCAATGACGATACGCTAGCACGATCCTCTAGGGTTACGGCAGTGTAGGCAACTAAGCCGGTGGTACTCACAACGGTGCAAGATGATAACACCAAGCCCCAAATCATAACAGCAGATAGTAGTAGTAGTCTGATAACTCTTCTCATAATACCCTCGCACACACTTTGTTCCATATTTATGTTGTGAAACAAATTTAATATGCAAAGGTATTAGCAATTATCATGCCACCCTACTGTTGCCCAAAAAATAGGCTAAGCCTCAGCTGCCTCCATGTGAGTATCCGCCAGACTCTCAAGGGAGGCGACGAATAAATCTTCTAGCTTTTCAATTAGCTGAATCATGGTTACGGATGCCACAGCTGAAAGCTTGATATATCTGAGCATACGCTCTTGTGCGTTCTCTACGCTGTTCTGAATATTGAACAAATCCATGACAATATTGACAAGGTAAGGCTGAACGTAATGCATAATTATGAGGTAATACTTATCCTCAGCAAACATGCCCACCATACTGCTTTGCACATCGTTGAAAGCCTTGGTGAGCTTGATGGTGTCAATGGAGTTACCACCTGCCAAGTTAAGTTTTCCCGCCTCTATCTCATCGTTAATGCTAATGACCTCACGGTATTTGTCCATTACGTGTTGGCAGTATGATACCCCCTCTTTGAGGCGTTTTTTCACCATTGCTAAGTCGTTATCCATATCACGTTGGCTAATAGGTGTGGCACTGTTTTTAATAATACTTGTTACATCATTTGCGTACCCCTCGTGTGCAACGTACCTCTCTATTGCGTCGGAAAGTGCCAACAGCTCTGTTCCTTCTATCTTTGCCCCCCCTTCAGTGGCATTGATTACCCGCCCCTCAAACCTCAGTGCATCCTTCTCCATGTACCTGCGGAACATGTCCCACACTTGGGTTGTACGCAATGTTGGAACATAGTTGCCCTCCACTTCCAGATCCAGATAAGCATGTGCGAACTGTTTGTCTTGCTGACTTCCGTATGTTGTTCCTTCCGCATGGGTTTTGCCATCAGGAGCGTAGGCAAAGTCCTGACCGATGAGGATAATCTTGTCGCACCCCATGTATTCGAGGATACAGAACGCCATGTTGGATGATGATGGTCCAATCTCCATCAGCGGACCACGTTCGATACCGAGCCATTTGAATGTTGCAAATTCACGGTAAACAATCACTGGTTTGGCGGAGAAATTGGCGTATGTTTCGGGACGCACCACGGGACATGCGGTAAACACTGTGTCTTCCACAAAGGTGGGATCGATATCGTCGAATAGTCTGGCTGTCTCCATAACACGCTCCAACGAGGTTACGGCATGGGGCTTGATGCCATACTCCTGCAAGATACGTACGGACGCATCCACGGAAACAATTACAACCTCATCCTGAATACTCTTCAAAAGGTGTATGTTTTTTTTCAGCGATGGTCCTGTGGACACTACAACCCCGACCCTACCTGCAAACTTCCCTTCCAAGGAATCGATACCGGGGTTTTTGACAATAATATCGATGTTTTTGATTGTGTTGACGATACCGATTAGTGAGTCTTCGGGATCGTTGCCATAGTGGTTTAGCATGTTGGAGTAGGCTATTCGCATCCCGCTGAAAAACTTCGAGTACCTATCTTTGTAGGCATTGAACAGGTATGGTGTTTCCAGAAACGACTGTGCTTTAATGTAGTATTTTAGGTCTGACTTCTCGCTGAATAGATTCATGATGGTGCGTGAAATGTGGTTTTCATCAACCTTGCCCACAATCATTTCTAGTCGGGGGTGTGTTAGTAGTCCAGTAAAGTCGCGTTCGGAAAATGCGTGGAACAGTATCTCCACGTCTGCTTCGTACACGATAAAGAATGTGGCTGAATCTGTGTGCTTGGATTTCAGAAAGGCATCCATGTGATAGCCGAGCCCAAGCCCGAACATATACACCAGCCTATTGAGGTATGTTTTGGATTGACGCACATCGTCCAACGCCGAACCCTTGGGACGATCCGGATCGTACACAAACTCGTTTGTGATTTTGTCGAATAAGTTCGCCTCCCTGCCACCCCTTTTTACGACAGTGTATCGCCTTGTTTCGGAGGCTTCAATTTCGCGTATTTGCGATACAATATCGCTGTACCTTGTGGCGAGTACTTTTAAGTTCTTTTCCAATAATGCTGACATAACATGAACCTCTATCGTCCGTCGTCTGTGCTCTATCGTCTATCGTCCGTCGTCTGTGCTCTATCGTCTATCGTCCGTCGTCGCGGGAGTAGGCGAGCACAGCCCTGCAATGGTGCTACAATGGTGCTACAATGGTGCTACAATGGTGCTACAATATATTTCGAATATCATTTATAAACACAAAGGCAAACAACCCTAGCAGGAAGAATACCCCCGCATACAAGGAGGCATTCCCCAGTACTTTCAGGGCATTCGAGTTGGGGAAGTACTTTCTTGCAGTACCCGATAGTACGGTTCCAACAATGTTACCTCCATCTAGAAGGGGTATGGGCAACATGTTCAGTATGGCTAGGTTCGTGCTAATGTAGGCGAGGAAGATGAGGGTTGAGTACGCCCCGCCGGCTGTGGAGTCTGCTGTTAGTGCCACCACTGCCAAAGGTCCCCCCAAGGCGGTTATCGACAACGAGCCCGTTACAAGCCCCCACACCATCCCAAGAATACTAACGGACATACTAACCAAACGGTTAGCACTACGAATGGCAGACTCCACAATACCGTACTTAATGTAGAGGTAGTTGGGAGTAGCCTGAATACCAAGCCACGGGCGTGTTGTGTTCCCCTCACCATACACAACGCCCAGCTCTATGTGTATGTCAACATAATCACCATCACGCAAAACCACCACGTCGATATTATTGCCACTACCACGACTATTCACCGATTGAACAACGTCCATCCAAGAGTTGATAACTTGTGAGTCTATGCTAACAATCCTGTCGTCAGACATAATACCAGCCACAGCAGCAGGGGAATCGTCGATGGTGCGAAGAACAACGGGTGTGTATGTGGGTTCGATGCCCAGCTGTACGGCTAAGTCGGCACCTTTGTTGAGTGTGCTAGTATCCACCTGCCACTTATTTACTTCACCATGACCGAAGTATTCAATCTGTGTTGTATTATTTTCTATATTTGCTAGGTATGTGTTAATATCCCCCAAGTAGTTGACACGTTTATTGTCCACAAGGAGGATAGTGTCCCCAGGCTGTACACCCGCTTCAGCAGCAAAGGAGTTAGGTTGAACGCTACCAACAACGGGGAGCTGCTTAGGGGATCCCACCAGCAAAAATAGGAAGAAAAACAGTACGAAAGCCGCAAGAATATTCGCCGCCGGACCCATAACTAGTATGAAAATCTTCTGCCACCCCGTTTTTGTACTGTACGACTCCTTACGCACAATAGCATCGGAAATACCCTGAACCTCATTGCTATTGCTACTATTGAGCATGCGTATGTAACCGCCAAGGGGGATGATGCCAATCTTGAACAGGGTTTCGCGAATACGAATCGAATAAAGAGGCTTGCCAAACCCAACGGAAAAATCCAACACCCGAACGCCAACAATCTTTGCCGCAATAAAATGCCCCAACTCGTGGATGAAAATCAGTGCGGACAATACTAAAATGGCTATAACTATTTCAAACACTACAAACCTACCTTAACTTCTTCATATATTGCGTCGATTTGTGCTGCACTTCGTCAACAAGGGACTGCACACCGTCCATGGTACTCGTATCCGTCTTGTACAGAAACTCAGAATCAAGGATGTGAGCCACAACCCTAGCAATATCATTGTACCCTATGGTATCGTTTAGCAAGCCAGCCACTGCCGTATCGTTGGCAGCGTTCAAACCGATGTAAACGCAAGGCTTATCCACCTTCAACGCCTCCTGTGCCAACCCCAAAGCAGGGAAACGAACCGTATCCGGTGCCTCAAAACTCAAGGTCGGATATTTCAACATGTCAAACGTGGGCAACCCCGTCTCCAAACGGTGGGGGTAACCTAACGCAAACGCAATGGGGGCAAGCATACTAGGAATACCCATCTGTGCCATGGTTGCACCATCCTTGAAAACAACGTAAGAGTGTACAATACTTTCACCATGAACAACAACGTCTATCTTGTCGCTAGGCATGTCAAACAAATAACGTGCCTCGATAAGCTCCAAACCCTTATTCATCATTGTGGATGAATCAACGGTAATCTTCTGCCCCATGCTCCAGTTGGGATGAAACAACGCCATCTCACGCGTAATCCCAGCCATCATACTTGGGGTAAACTTGCGGAAAGGACCACCGCTCGCCGTAAGAACAATCTTCGCAACGGAAGACATATCCTGACCCATAAGGCTCTGAAAAATGGCGGAATGCTCGCTATCAACAGGGATAACACTAGGACGAACAGCCTGAGGCTGAGTGTTTGCACTACCGAACATGGTGCTGAACGCATCACCCGATACACCGCCACCCGATACACCGCCAAACATCTGCGAACCCCCACCCATCTCCGCAAATATGGGCATTAATATATGACCACCAAGAACCAAAGATTCTTTATTCGCCAAAGCAACGGGAACACCAGCCTTAGCAGCCGCATAGGTGTACTCCAAACCGCTAACACCCTCGGAAGCAACCAACAAAATATCGATATTCTCCAAATGAATAGCATCCAATACCGGCTGACTGCCAACCTCAGACGTAACAAAAAGCTCAGGAACACCGTGGGAACCATGATTAACCGTAAGAGACTCAAGCTCTGCACGACGTGTGTGTGCTGTGGCAAACTTCAACTGAAACCTACCACGATTACTATTCAAAATCCCCATGGCCTGAACACCAATGGAACCCGTTGCACCTATTATACCTAAACGAATCATAAAAACATACTCTAAAAAAAACTTGTACTGAAAAACCAAATGCTAGGAATTCATCAAATACAGCGTAAACACCGGCAAAGCAACAATAATCGAATCCATACGATCCAAAACACCACCATGACCAGGGATGGTGCGACCACTATCCTTAACGCCAACAGATCGCTTGAGCATGGACTCAAACAGATCACCAAAAAACGCCGAAGTCGCAATAACTATGGCAAACGTTGCCACACTACTGTAAAGGAATATGTTGCCCAAATACAGATTCACCAACAACAAAAACACAAACGACACTACATAACCACCAATCAACCCCTCCCAAGTCTTGGAAGGACTAACAAGGGGTACAATCTTACGACGACCAAACAGGGAACCCGTTAGGTACGCACCTGTATCAAAACCCCAAACACCCAAAAACAGCAGAACAATATAAACATCGCCATAGGACTTCAACGTAATGAAAAAGGTGAAGGGCAATACGGCATACGCCAAAACAAACAACGGATAACCAACACTCTGAGGAACACCAACTGTTGGCGATTTCGAAAATATTTTGAAAAGAAAAAAGAGAAACATTAAAGCTACTACTGTGGACACGGAAACAATATCGTAAGACCTAACATAAATAAGCCATGGGGTAAACATCCCCAAAATCACAACCACAACGCTAGCATTACTATCTATATCCAACATCTTACACAGCTCAAAACTAGCCAATGAACCGAGAAGAGCAAGACCTAACATGAATATCCAGACGGGGGCATAGAAAAAAACATACACCGCAAGGGGAACCAACACCAACGTGGAGACAACTCGTAATGCAAAGTTTACGTTCAAAAGTTTGGTCATGATGGACACCCGCCATTTTATTTTGTTCGTCGACTCCCAAGTGATTCGCACAAGGCATGTTTCGCACAAGGCATGCTTCGCACAAGGCATACTTCACGTTTCGGCTACACCAAGGAGAGGATGGAGTCATCCCCGTTTACGTTTTTCGACCTAGTGTAACCGTTGGCTTCAGCAACCTTCATAAACCATCGGTTCGCCTCGGTGTAACTTTGTGCCACTCCGCGACCTTCGCAATACATGTATCCTAGGTTGTACTGTGCAATATCGTTCCCTTGGTTTGCCGCACAAGTATACCAGTGTACTGCCTGTTTGTCATCTTTTTCCACACCAGTGCCTGAGGCAAACATCATAGCCAGCTGATTTTGCGCCTTTGAATGACCTTGATGTGCCGCTTCTTGAAAGTATTTAAAAGCAATGTTTTCATTTTTCAATACTCCTTTGCCTGTTTTATAAATCATGCCCAGTTTGTATTGGGCTTCGTCGTATCCTAGTTTTGCTGCCTGACGGTAGTGGCTCAGACCCTTGTTTACATTGGCGTCCACACCATTGCCTTGAATATGCATCAGTCCGAGGTAGTAGAATGCTTCTGCGTGTTGGGGGGCATAGTTAGGCGATTGTTCCCCCTTCGATGAAGCATCTGTGCCAAGGCGAAAGTATGCCAGAGCATAGTTGTAATTAACCTCTGATCCTAAGCCGTAATAGTGGTAAACACCTAGCATGGTTGCAATACGTGCGTGCTCTTTTGGGGATGTTGCCCCTTTGAGCCCCTTGAGCAGTAGTTGGTATGCTCCGTGGAAATCTCCATCGTTTAGAAGAGCATCCACCGCCTCCATGCGAAAGTTGCTTCGCCTTAAGGTTTTGCGGTAACGAGTGGGTGTTTTTATTGTCGTGTTTTTGTGTTTTTTGGAGGCTACACGAAAATATTTCACCATTCTTTGACACCTCAACACCATACTCAGGCACCTACAGCGAGCAGGGTTGCAACGACCGTGGTACACAGTTTTGGCAAGCAATAACCGTGCCAACTCTGGAACATCTTTGCAAGGGGGGACGTGGGGACGTGGGGACGTGGGGACGTGGGGACGTGGGGACGTGGGGACGTAAAATAGTCCACACAACCATGGGGGCGGTTACGTGGACTATTTTTCTTTCATATTTGGGGCAACGCTCGCAACAGGGGCAACGGGGGCAGTATGGGCAACGCTCGCAACAGGGGCAACGTGTGCAACGCTCGCAACGGGGACGTCAACTACTCCCCTTCGGTGGCACTGCCGTGTGTGCCGTGTGTGCCGTGTGTGCCGTGTGTGCCGTGTGTGCCGTGTGTGCCGTGGCAACTACAGGTACAGTCCTCCCCTTCGGTGGCACCGGGTGCAACAGAAGCGGCTTGCTGTGCTCTAGTCGACGATTCGCGTGCATCAAGGTAGGCGAGCAGTAGCTGAACCAGAAACGCTGCCACAGGCAGAGCGATAATCATCCCTGCAAGACCATAAAGTTTCGCACCGATAAACAGGGACACAATTACGACTACGGGGTGAATATTCATCCTATTCGCCATGATACGCGGTGTTACGAGGTAGCCCTCAAGTGCTTGGGTAAACATCAGCCACAGCACAAACATTAGGGGATGAATAAGGTCGAAATTGTGGATAAATGCGAGGCTTGTGCCAAGGGTGAAGGCGGTCAGTGCTCCCAAGTAGGGCACAATGGACAGGTAACCGAAGAATGGACCCAATATGAACCACATGTCCACGCCACCAATCTTCAGCCCGATGGTGTACATTATTGCAAGGAAAGTGGCAACCAGTATTTGCCCTTGGAAAAAACCCACAACCTTCTGACTCATCTGATCGTAATAGTATTCACCGTTGGGCACTTTAATGGAGATAAGGGCAAGGAATACCCCCTTCACTTTGACAAAATCCTTCATAAGGTAGAAAAGCAGTATCATTATAATACCCAATTTCCCGGCGGCAATCAGGGTGTAAATAAACGAGTTCGACAGCTTTGTAAGTGTTGTCAGTGTTATTTTCGACAGATCTTTTGCACTATTTGTTATCAATAGCTTCGTCTTGTCTATGTAGTCGTCGGGCAACACGTCAACAATATCATCAGGCACAGCAGCAATAGCCATTTGAACCAATTGAGGTGCCTGTGAAGCCAAAAACAGCAGTTGCGAAAGTAGAATGGGGATTATGGTGAGTATCAACATGAGCATAATGCTGACCATGCTTAACACAACCATGAACACAGCGGCTAAACGAGGGATGTGCAACTTCCGATGCAGGAACGTTACCAATGGATCAAGCAAAAACGCCAAAACAAGGGATATCACAAGTATTGAAACGGTGGCACGTATGTAGTACAAGGTGTACAGAGCCATCAGAAAAAAGAATACCTTAAACATGGTTGTAAATGTAATATTCATACTGCCCCCTGAGCACCACCCACACACTGCAAAAACTTAACACAGCGGGGACGACATACTTGAAATTATACCTAATTCACTGTAAAATTGCAAATAAGATTAATTAATAATCGGCGTTGAACACAAAAATAGGGGCAATTATGAATCTTGTAGTCGGACACCAAAATACCAAATCCCTCTTCGTCAGAGCCAAAGAAAACAACCGAATCGCACACTGCTACCTCTTACACGGCAAAGAAAGCATCGGGAAAATACTGTTCGCCATGGAAACAGGACGAATGCTAAGGTGCACCAACAAAAGCAACTACAACAACTGCAACTGCCAATCATGCTCCCAATACAACAACGGCGGTGAACTACAAACCACCCTCATACGACAAGAAAACCTCTCCATACGCACCGTCAAAGAGGAAATAAACCCAAACGCTCAACTAGCAGTGGCACACAACAACAACAGCTGGAACATTATCATCATCGAAAACATACACCTCGCAAACAACGAAACCGCCAACGCAATGCTCAAAACACTCGAAGAACCCGGCGAACGCACCGTCATCTTCCTGACAACAAGTAGCCTCAGCGACGTACTCCCCACCATCATAAGCCGATCCACCGTCGTACCCATGCAACCCCTCACACACGATAACGTCAACGAAATCTACAAACGTATCGACCAAGATAGCAACAGCGACTCACAACCACTAAAACAAAAACTAAGGGACGAACTTTACGACGGCACAATCGGTGCACAAAAAATCGACGCAAATATATATTTCCAAACATGCGAAATTGTGGACAACATACTCAACGGCAAGCCTGAAGGCGTTCAGGAGATGCTCAACATGCTCTGGAAACTGGACGACAAATTAACCTTCCGACACATCTGCACTGCCACATACAAAAAATGCCTTGATAATTATTACAAAAACATGGAATATACTAATATAATTACATTCGCCGATCACATACTCGAAATACTAAAACGATGCGACTACAATATTAACCTGGAAACTGTCAAGCTAGACTTCCTGTCGAAACTGGCAACACTCACGCCCACCCCCACTCAGACTGGGACACACTAAACTACAGGTCGCAACAGTGGCAACAGTGGCAACAGTGGCAACAGTGGCAACAGTGGCAACAGTGGTCAACAATGGTCGTACCCCATACCTTACCGAAACCCCAAACAAGGAGGGCTCATGAACAACACCACCGAAACCGCAAACACAACCGTGGCAGACCCTGAAGCAGAAACCCCTACCCTAGTGTGGGTACAACCCGTATCACGCATAACAGACCACGTTTTATGTTGCCTCAAAAATATCGAACCACAATCCGCCCGCCTTGCTATTGCATTACGCTCACAGGTACTCTTCTCCCTTGGCGACGGTATCGACTCCGGAAAAATCGTGGCAACACACATCAACAACAAAGACAGCAACCTTACCGCCTCACCCGCAATACGCATCGCAAACAGCAACGACCTACTCGTTTTACGCCAAAACGACCACGACCGTACCGTCGCCAAACTAATCTTCTCCAAACTCATCGACGACCACAATATCCCTGCCATGAAGCCCGTTAGCGTTCGATACACATTCGATCGCACCAAAATAATCTTCTCGTTTACTGCCAAGGTTCGCGTTGACTTCCGTGCCCTTGCCAAAGACCTCTCTAAAGTCTTTCGTAGCCGTATTGAGATTCGCCAAATCCCCGTTGAATATGAAGTACGCCAACACGGAACTGTTGGCTCTTGCGGTCGCATAACATGTTGCAGCCAACACCACCACCTGTGCAACAATACTACTCCATCACGCTTTGCAAAAGGGGGACGACTAGGACCATGTGGCAAAACTTTATGCTGTGAAAAGTGGTAAGCACCTTGCCATACAAAAAGCCACAAATGGAAGGAGCACAGCCACCTGCCACCTGCCACCTGCCACCTACCACCTGCTCCCCCCTTGCTGAGTCCATTGTGAAAAATAGTGGCACCTTGCCCCATTTCTCCACCTACACCCCCCTGCCCCAACTATTTCCGTTTGCAACACATTTACGCTAAAGTTTCGCCAACCTCAGACGATGTATCATCTATAATTAATATTACCATCTGCCACAACTAGCAGACTTAATCAATTGTGCAACTCTATTGAAACACTCAAAGGGGGCATTTGCCATGGTTGGAATCACTCCAAGTCTAACATCAACATCTATTCAGGTTAATCTTTCCGGGTTCGGGAAAGGGTTATCGTCCACTATCGAACAACTATCATCTGGAATACGCCTCAATCGCTCATCCGACGACCCTGTTGCCATGTCCATTAGCAAGTTCCTCACCCTGCAAATCGACGGGTTACGCCAAGCACGTACAAATGCTCAGAACGGTATCTCCATGCTACAAACTGCTGAAGGGAGCATTGGAGCCATTAGCGACCTTCTTCTCAATATGCGGGAGCTCGCTGTTTCCGCTTCCAACGGAACGTACACCGCCGAAGATCGCGACTACATGAACCAAGAATTCAACCAACTACGCAACGAAATTGATCGCATTGCTAGCACAACCAAATTCAATCGCCAAACCCTTTTCGACGGCTCTAGCTCAGCACTCTACAACACCGACAACTCAGGCATCGATCTCGCCATCACAGGGCTGCCTCAGGGTGGGAACTACAAGGTTGATTTGTCCGTTGAGGCTGGCACCAACGCTGTTTACAAGTCGAACATAATGCAACTCAACCCTGACGCCATCTCCTCCCGCTTAGATTACACCACCAACACCACCAACATACACGACATTTATGCCCCCAACAACCTCCATGCCGACACCGGTAACTACACCGTTGACATCGGGAGCAACCACCAAAACACCACTGCTGTCATTACTGGCGAATACCGTAGCAGCAACTCCTCTTGGACACTAGGCGTTTCGGGAACAACTCAGCCCGTTTCCACAAACAGCGGTTACGTTGAGTTTGAGTGGCTCAGCTCTGGGAACTCCTTGGGCACCGGTCTCGATTACCGTGCAAGGTTTATCGATGCCACAACAGGCGAGCAAAGTGCATGGACAGATGGCACGGCAACCACCACATCTTTCACCGTATCAGCAGGGTCGGCATCCATCCCCCTCGATCTCACCTCCCTAGGAGCCATCGAACAAGGGGACAAGGTTCTCATGGCCGTTAGTGCCGGCACAGGCGTAACCACCGACTTCGCCGCAAGTGGTGGCGGAACAATCGCCCTAACATCACCCACCGGTTCCGCTGGAGCTGTGGTTACCTACACCGGTGCGTCCTCCCTTACGCCACAGGACAACTACGACGGTATCATCGACACAAATCGCGTTGACTACTTTATTGCCGAACTCGACAGTAGTGGTGCCATCAGCGTTGGCTCCATGGGAATCGAGTTTGGCGAAAACAACAACGCTACCACCGGCGTGCCCCAAACTGTTATCGGGAGCTCCGAGATTATTATCCGTGGTGGCGGCACAACTGCAACTCGCACCACAACTGTTCGCGATATCGCCAACTTCTACGATGCAAACGGCGTTGCTGTTCTCGATGTTAGCCCCGAGGTATCATTTAAAATAGGGGATACTCTGGCTACAATCAATATCGATCCGGGCGACACCATGGAGAGGCTTAACCAAAAATTTAACGACGCCATCATCAAGGCTAACGGCGGGAGCTCCTCCTTTGCTGTGGACAAAAACCTCAGCAAGTTTGTTAGCATCCCTACCTCCGACGGCACCAACACTGTTGAAGGCTCTTTCGTACTGCAATCTGCATTGGCAGGGCTTCAAGGGGAGATATCCTTCCTCGCTGGCGAACAACTCGTAAACACACTAGGCTTCTCCGTTGTTAGCGAATCAACAGAGCACACCTACAACATAAAAATCACCAACAACGATACGAAAGAGGTCATAGCAGACACAGTAACATCTAGCAGCGAAACCCACGACATCGACGGTTTAGGCGTGTACCTCAAAAACGGTATCGGCGTCAACCCCCTGTGGGACAGTGCCAACAATCGCGTAACACACCACGAGGATCCCTACTCACTCAACCGCGAATTCAACTACCACGTGGACGAAACTCGCACCATCATGCAAATAGGCATATCCCAAGGGGACATCCTAGACGTATCCATACCCGAAGTTACACTGAAATCGCTGGGGCTCGCAAACTCTGACGTCAGCACAATGGCTCATGCAGAAAAAAGCCTCCTCGCAGTGGACAAAGCCATGGACATCACAACCAAAGTTCGCGTTGACATCGGTATCAAAATACAACGCCTCCAAAGTGCCGAAACAAATATCTCATCCACAGAAGTAAACCTCGACGCCTCGAGGGCAAACTACATGGACACCGATATTGCACAAGCAACAACAGCACTAACACGCTACCAAGTACTACAGCAAGCGGCTATTGCTCTCCTTGCACAATCTAACCAAAACTCTAGCAAAGTTTTAACCCTTCTGCAGCGTTAAAAAATAAAAGCTTATTGTTAATTATTTAGTGCCAACACTAAAGTATTCGTGGTAACATACACACCTAAGGGGCAAGATATGACGCAAACATACCAAAACAACAAACACAAAAATTACACACAAACAAATAACAAACAACATAAACAACTTGCACCACTCATGAACGTATTCGAAACAGCCATGAACAACGGCTTTTACGGCTCAGTAGAGGTCAAGCTCGAAAACGGACAAATAACGATTATCAAAAAAACAGAGTCAATAAAATTACCATGAAATCATTGCAAAACTACGAAAAAAAACTCAAAGAATACGCACGCTTAGTTAACGCCAAAGACTACGTGGCAACACTCACAGAATATATTACCGAAACGTCAACTTTCGACGAAATAGCCCTATATGCCGGACTAATGGGGGAACTGGAAAAAACCTACTCCATACACAAAGACCCCCGATACAACAAAGAATACGCCAACGTACTGCAAAACATCGCACTAGGATTTGCACGGTCGCAAGTGGGAGTCATCCCCATGCAAATTGTGCGGTGCTTCTTCCTCTTCGAATACTTCCAAGTTGAATGCAACCACCAAGAATTAAAAGAGTTAGAACAAAAAATACTGGACGACCTAGAAAAATACAACCCTGAAACACTGGAGTACAGCCCATTTGCTGAGGCTAATGCTAAGGCTGAGGATTTTGCTGACGATTTTGCTGACGCTGATGCTGATGCTGATGCTGACGCTGATGCTGACGCTAATGCTGACGCTGACGCTGATGCTGACGCTGATGCTGATGCTGACGCTAATGCTGAGGCTGAGGCTGACGCTGACGCTGACGCTGACGCTGACGCTGACGCTAGTGCTGACGCTAAGGCTGAGGCTGACGCTGACGCTACAGAGTCCTCCCGCCTCGAGCTCGATCAAATAAACAACTTCAAACTATCCGCAAGATCACAATCACGATACTTCTACACCCAAATACAACTCTACTACACACGCGTACTCATGGGAGCAGACAACCATAATAATACCCACGAATTAATTACCAATATTGCCAAGGTTTACACCCCAAAAGTTTTGTCCCCCGCTGAATACAGCCAAACCCTAGGCTTAATCTTTGGCGAGATTCTCAACAGCAACTACCACCTCTACCTCGACATACTCGAAAATGCTTACCTCAAAGATGACGCACCCCCAACTGCTAGTGCCCTGATTGTCGATACCGACTCCCAAGCCCCCACCGTATCGTTTTGGGATCATGCTCCCGAGGTGCAAACGTCTGTTATGCTTTGGTCGTTCCATGTTCTCCTCGACCATTGCGGTCAGAACTCCAGCGTTATCCCTCGCCTTTACGACATCGTCAACACCCTCCAAGCATCACTCATTAGCACGCACTCCAGCAGCGTTCACCACCTCAACGCCGCCCTCCTCATCTCCTACTACCATCGACTTGCCAGCGACCAGATGGCTTTCATCGGCAACGCCCCCTCTGCCTCCAACGCCGAAGACATTCTGCAATCCTACATCATCAAACACATGGAACCCTTGGACACCCCGCGAAACAACTCTGCAGAACGACTCTTACGTATTGGCATCATGGCATACTCCCTGCCCAACAGCGAGTACTCCTCCCTAATCTTCAAGCTCGCCACACACATCAAACTTTTCGACGAAGATTTCACCCTGTACCTTTACAACGAACAAAGCTTCCGAAGCAGTAGCGACAAGGGTATCGAGCAGATATTCCTGACCCTACTCGGCGACGACAACTACTACTCCCACCCGCACCCCCTCTACAGTACATTTGCCGAGAGTGCTGAAGGGTTACGTAGCCGTATCGCCGCTGACAACCTCGACATACTTATTTTTACCCACATGGAGTACACCGACAGCTTTGTCGTAAACCTAAAATCAGCACCATGCCAAGTTTACCTGTCATTGTTCGACAAAATATACAGCAGCCCCAATATTAACGCCACCATTGCAGTGTCCGACGCGTATCGACAGGTCAACCTCGACAACACCGTCATGGAAACCTTTACCGTGGAAACACCCCTAACCATGACGCCCACAACCACACCCGACGACCAATTATTGCGACTGTTTCGAGGGCTTTACTGATAACTCATACTAACTCATACTAACTCACACTTAGGCTACGTCGTACTTCATGCCACACAAGGGGATACACCATGTTGCATATCCACAACCAAACCATTGACGTAACCACCAAACCCAACTCCGGTGCACATATCGCCGCCTACAGTGGCGACATCATTAACTTCCAAGTAACATTTAGCCAGCCCATCAATGCTGAAGTGTTCCTACGTACAAACTTGGGGGGCATCCCCCAACGACGTAAACACTTGGTGAACACCTACGGCAACCTACACACACTGTCGTCCATCGGGTGGAGCAACCACCGGTTGACTCAGGACACTCAGAACACTCAGAGCACTCAGAGCACTCAGGACAACACCTACAGCATTCACATCCCCGTGAGCGACTCGGGCAACTACGAATGCACACTCTACTGCACCGACTCCACAGGCAAAACACACTGGCTTATCGACCAAAACATTACCGTTAAAGTCATCCCCTCCTACTACTCATCCTACAACGCTGTGTACTCCCTAACCCCGCGAGTATTTCACGCAAACACAGACGCAAACACAGACGCAAACACAGACGCCACCAACCCACCATCAGGCACGTTCCAAAGCTCCCTCCCCCACATCAACTACATCATCGATCACCTCAAGTTCAACATCCTCATGTTCCTGCCCATCTTCCCCGTACCAGTCCACTACGGACGCATGGGGGACTACGGTTCGTACTATGCCCCCCAAGACTACTTCTCCGTTGATCCCGCATACGCAACCTTCAGCAAGAAGTACACACCTGTGCAACAATTCGTCAACCTTGTGGCACACATCCACGGCAAAGGTGCACGCGTATTCCTCGACCTCCCCGCAAACCACACCTCTTGGGCATCATCCGCACACAACCGCTACCCACAATGGTTTGCTCGCAACGACAACGCCAACTTCAAATCACCCGGTGCTTGGGGCATCGAATGGAGCGACTTGGTCGAACTGCAATACTCCAAACCGAACAAACTCTCCCAAATGCAGACTCAGTACAACACCTACTACTCAACCAACACAACAAACACAAACACCTCTTGCACACACACAAACTACGGCGAACTCGGATCAGGACGATACCAAGACCTCAACACCGAACTCATGGATTACATGGCAGAGGTGTTCCTCTTCTGGTGCAAAACAGGCGTGGACGGCTTCCGGTGCGACGCCGGCTACATGATCGACAAACGCATCTGGGCATACATCATCGCACGCGTAAGAACCACATACCCCAACACACTATTCCTACTAGAAGGACTAGGCGGATCATGGGAAGACACCTACGCACTACTCACTGAAGCACACATGGACTGGGCATACTCAGAACTATTCCAAACATACTCCGCCGAACACATCAACCAATACATCACCAACACCGACAACTACCTCAGCAAAGGGGGAATGCTACTCAACTTCGCCGAAACACACGACAACAACAGACTAGCTACACAAGGACACAACTACGCTCTGTTTCGCGTACAACTCTGTGCACTACTCAGCCGCAACGGCAGCTACGGAATACACAGCGGTGTGGAATGGTTTGCCACCGAAAAATTCGACGTACACAAATCAAGCTCAATATCATGGGGACAATCCCCAAACATGACTCAACAACTCTGCCAACTCAACACACTACTAGCAACACACCCCTGCTTTACGCCACACTCACAAACCAAAAACATAAACCAAAACCACAACAGCCAAACACTAGCATACGTCAAATACTTCGACCGAAACCAAGACATACTACACCACTCAGCAAACAAAGGCGAAATACAACCACCTATCATGTACAAAGATAGCATGAACCTACCACTTGTCATACTCGCAAACCCATCCAATCAACACGCAACAACAACTTTCTCACTAAACCAACACATCAAAAATACCCACAACACAAAATGGTGCAACAGATCAACAACAAAAACAGGGATACAAACCGTTGACCTCCTAACAGGAAAAAAACACACTCTACACAACAACCAACACGACACCTTCACCATAACACTACCACCACTAACCATACTCTGCCTCAGCGAAAGCACAACACAATTCTCACAACTACAACAACTCGAACAAATTCCCGGCATCAACCAAACAATCATGGAATACCAAATGAGGCTCGACCTCTACCACGACATCGTTACCAAAGTGCACAACCAACAAGAAAACGAAACCCTCTACCACCTCTTTTGCACAAACATGGAAAAATTCTTCTGCAAACTACACCAAACACCCATTCCACCCGCCATCATCATCGACCTACGTAACACACACAACGATACACACAACGATACACCACAGTACAACCGCTCCCACGAACACAAACGTATCATCGTACCCACCAACTACTACCTTGTTGTCAAACACAACCTACCCTTTTACGTACAGGAATACCGCAACGCCAACACATTCGCAACCAAACTCAATACCGACTCATACGTGTTCATCGTTGCACCCATGGGGGACATGGATGAGAAGCAGTACCGTAGCTACCACATCGCCATGCTCCACCATGGCAAACTCGCCACCAACACCAACACCACCACCAACATCAACGCCACCACCACCAACACCAACACCAACACCAACACCAACAGCACCACCAACAGCACCAACATCAGCACCACCCTGCACAGCGTCTTCCTCAGCAACAACACCAACACAGCTGCAAACCTCGAACACCACACTCAAACCGACTCCCTAACCTCCAACCACCTCATTGATCCTGTGGGGGTCTGCACCAACAACCTCGGCGGGTATGCCCAAATCCGCGGGAGCTGGGGGGAGTACGACAGCAAATACGACGCTCTCCTCGCCGCAAACTGCAACCCGCAATACCCCGTGGACAGAACCATCGTCCTGAGCAAAATGGACATCTGGCTACGCATCAACAACTACTCCTCACCGCTCAACAAAACTGTACAAAAAACCTTCGTACCATCCGTAACCAACCACCTATCGTGGATATTCACACCACACATGGGCGAATACGGACAAATACCCATTCGCCTCGACGTTATATTTTCCGACAACACAAACCGCGTCAACATCTCCGTGGAACTTCTGGAAACCTCCGCCACACTCAAAAAATACCTCAACTCAACCCACCCAAACTTCACCATCATCATGCGACCCTTCATCGACAGACGCACCAACCACCACCAATACCCCGCAATACTGCCAAACGAAATGGAAAACCACCTCAAATACGATACACAATCCCTGCAGTTCAACATCAACAACGACTACAACGCCTCCATCGCCTCCCAAGAAGCAACATTCCACCACGGCATCGAATCACAACACAACAACTATACCGCACAAGACCACAGCCGTGCACTAGGCGAACACACCACCCTGCACTCCCCCGGCTTCTTCCAACTCGACCTAACAAAACACTCCAAAGGAACCCTAACCTGCCACGCAACACAAAACAAACTACAACTAAACCCACGACTCGACCAACTCCAAGAACAACTATCACAACGCAACACCGACAAACACAACAGCCAAAAACTACACTCCGTACTGCCCACAACAAACAACAACCCCAACAACGCCTGCCAACTGGAAATACTACTACGACACTCCTCATGGCGGTTCCTCGCAAAACGTGATGACGGATACACCGTCATTGCTGGCTTCCCATGGTTCCTCGACTGGGGACGCGACACACTCATCTGCCTCAGGGGCTACATCGCTGGCGGCTTCCTACACGAAAGCCACCAAGTTCTACACACATTCGCCAAATTCGAACACAACGGCACACTACCAAACATGATTGCTGGGAACAACTCCAACAATCGCGAAACCTCCGACGCTCCACTACTATTCATCCTTGCCCTAGGGGAATACATCCAAAAAGTGGGGAACAACAACATCCTCGGCGAAACAGTCCATAGCACCGACGGTCGCAATAAATACGGCAACACTCTTGCACACACCATCATATCCATCGTCGAAGGGTACATCGCTGGCACATCCGTCGGCGTCTACATGGACACCGATACACACCTCATCTACAGCCCCTCACACTACACTTGGATGGACACAAACTACCCCGCCGGAACACCACGACAAGGCTTCCCCATCGAAATACAAGCACTTTGGGCATACGCACTCAACCTCGCCCACACCATCACCCACGACCAACGATACCAAACCATGTACACAAACGTTAAAAGCTCCATGGACACACTGTTTTACCACGAAAACCTCGGCTACTACGGCGACTGCATTCACGCACACCACGGACAACACCCCAAAGACGGACTACTCGACGACGCACTCAGACCCAACCAACTCTACCTCATCTCCCTCGGAATCATTAACCCCGAAAAAAGCCGCAACGTTGTGGCACAATGCTGGGATTTAGTGGTTGAAGGGGGTATCCGATCCCTCTCCAATCGCACCCTTGGCGTTCCCCTGTACACCTATGCAAAAGAGGGGCACCCCGTGGAAAATATCCGCAACCTCTACCGCGGAACATACGAAGGAGATGAAGACACACAACGCAAACTCGCCTACCACAACGGCACCGTATGGACATTCATGTTCCCATTATTTATCGAGAGCGTTCTCACCTTAGGGGGGGACGCACACCATGACGCCTGCCTATCCATGCTTATTTCCATGGTCAAACCCTACTCCAGCGGTGCCGTGGGGTTTATGGATGAGGTCAAAGATGGCGACGCACCACACTACACACGGGGCACATACGCCCAAGCTTGGTCGTCCACTGAGGCACTCCGCGTATTCTTAATGCTCCAGAATTCTGCAAAAAAATCTGCAAAAAAATCCCCCTTACCGTAAATATTATTAACATTTTCAGCACCACAATTTCCGCAGATATACGGCTGACACTCAATATAGACACACCTTTCCCATTATTATAACTCTTTTCTATCTTATTATGATATATATTATTTTATAATATTATATGCACTAAATAAACTTTGTGTGTTACAATAATATTGTTGGGATGCTTGCATTGGGATGCTTGCATTGGGATGCTTGCATTGGGATGCTTGCATTAGGATGCTTGCATTAGGATGCTTGGCACAGCCTCACTCGCCGCCAACCTCTCGCCTACTGCACTACAGCACCCTTCCCCGTGCCAACTTTCCAAACAATACCATTTGTGTCGCACCAAAAGGAGATATTGAACATGACAAACCTAAACGTATTCAACGTAAAACCCAACCTGCCCGCAAATATCCAATTCCTCGAGGAACTCTGCAACAACGTTGCTTGGTGCTGGACACCCGAAGCCGTCGACCTATTCGTCAACGGTATCGATAGCTGCACTTGGCACGCCTCTGGACACAACCCCAAGGAATTCCTGTCCATGCTACCGCAGCAACGCTTTGAAGATCTCAGCACCGACAAACTATTCCTCTCACGACTAAGCAGTATTCATAAGCAGTTCAAATCCATATCCCCCACAAACAAAGCCCTCACCGACACCTCCAAAGGGTGCATCGCCTACTTTTCACTAGAATTTGGGCTCCATGAAAGTATTCGCATCTACTCCGGCGGACTCGGACTTTTAGCCGGCGATCACCTCAAAAGTGCCACCGACCTCAAACTCCCACTGGTCGGCGTCGGACTCCTCTACAACTACGGCTACTTCAAGCAAGTTGTGGACAACAATGGCTACCAACAAGAGATCTACTTCTCAAATAGTAACGAATTCCTACCCATCAATGAAGAGGTTGACAAAGAGGGGAACACCCTCATCATTGAGGTTCCCATAACCACTCGCTCTGTGTACGCTAAAGTATGGCGTATCGACGTTGGTTGCGTCCCCTTGTACCTCATGGACACCAATATTCCGCAAAACCCGCACGACCTCAGAAACATCACATCCTCACTCTACGGCGGCGATGAAGATATGCGTCTCACTCAGGAGATTCTCCTCGGTGTGGGCGGATTTCGTGCCTTAGCTGCCATAGGGTACGAACCCACCGTATGCCACCTCAATGAAGGACATGCCGCTTTCGTTAGCGTCGAACGCACCGCACACCTCATGCGTACATTCGACCTCACCTTTGATGAAGCCTCCATTCTACACTACCGCACCACCGTGTTTACCACACACACACCTGTGCCTGCCGGTAACGAACGCTTTGAGGCTTGGCGTGTACGCAAATATATCGACGGACTTTTCGAACAAACAAAAATCTCTAGCGATACCGTCATCGCCCGCGGACACGCTCCTAACGAACCCAATGACGCACCTGTATCCATGACCATCCTTGGGCTCTCCAGTGCCTTCTATGTTAACGGCGTCTCCAAACTCCACGCCAAAGTTGCCCAAGGTATGTGGCAACACTTCTGGCCAAACCTGCCCAAAGATGAAGTGCCCATTGCGGCCATCACCAACGGCGTTCACGCCATGTCTTGGGTATCAAGCCACCACTACGCCCTGTTCAACAAATACCTCGGGTACGGCTGGCAAAGCAATACCCACACCAACACCCTCTGGAAAGATAACTTCGACAAAATCCCTGAAGGGGAGCTTTGGAGCGTGCATGAAAAATGCCGAACAATCCTCATCAACAGCCTTCGTCGCCGTATCAAAAATAAACTACTCCTCGACTCCGTCCCCTCACACGTTATCTCCGATGTGCAAAAACTACTCTCACCCGAAACGCTCACCATCGGATTTGCTAGGCGGTTTGCCACCTACAAACGTGCATCCCTACTACTGCAAGATAAAGAACGATTCCTCAAAATCCTCACCAATAAAGCCCACCCCGTGCAATTCATCTTTGCCGGAAAAGCACACCCCGCCGACGTGGCAGGGAAAAATATTATTCGCGAAATCATCGAATTCGCCAAAGAAAATAATGTTGAAGATCGACTTTTATTCGTGGAAAACTACGACATTAGTATTGCCCGTGTGCTGGTTCAAGGTGTTGACGTCTGGCTCAACAACCCCGTTCGCCCCGAAGAAGCTAGCGGTACTTCCGGAATGAAAGCCGCCATGAATGGTGCCCTCAACCTATCTATCCCCGACGGCTGGTGGGACGAAGCATACCACCCCGGAAACGGCTGGTGCATCGACGTTGCTCACAACAACAACGCCTCCCCCGAATACCGCGACTTTGTTGAAGGTCAAAACCTGTACTCACTACTGGAAAACAGAGTCATACCACTATTCTACGACCGAGGAACGGAAGGCACACCACATCGATGGGTCAAAATGATGAAAAACTCCATCAAAATGAGCCTAGGACAATTCTCCTCGCATCGCATGGTTTCCGACTACAACAAAAACTTCTATAAACCCGCTACTGCTGAATTTGCAAGGCTCACTAGCGACAACTGCAGCAACCTCAAGGACAAACTCGAAGCAAGGGAGCACACCTACCAAATGTTCCCCAAATGCCACATCGACAAAACAGTTGTTGCAACCAAATCACCTGACGACAGCATTATGGTCGGCTCAAGCCTAAACGTTACTAGCCACGTGTTCCTTGGCGAACTCGATCCCGACACAGTGATGGTACAAGCGTATTACGGCACCATGGACAAGGATGGACATATTATAAACAGTAACTACAGCGTCATGACACTCAAAGACAACCTTGGCGACGGTTACTACACCTTCACAACAAATATCAAACTCCATGTGGCAGGGAAATTTGGCGTAACCTCGCGACTTGTTCCCAATGTTGAAAACTGGGCGGCTATCTACCCCGGATTTGTTTCTTGGTCGCAATAGTCAATAAGTACATACTATTTGATACACGGTGGAAATAATTATGAAAGTGCTAATCGTAACCCCTGAAATAACCTACCTCCCACGCGGAATGGGGAACCTTGCCAACTACGTCTACGCCAAAGGTGGCGGACTTGCTGACATCTCATCATCCATTGCCGGTGAGCTGTTCTCCCTCGGAACCGACATTCATGTCGCAATACCACACTACCGCAAAATGTACCGCGACTCCTCCCATACCCGACCGCTACACCGTGTTATCTTGCGTGAAAAAAATAAGTACTTCTCCAAACTCTCCGAAAACCGTATCCACCTCGCCAATGACGAGCTGTTCTTCGAACGTGAACAGGTTTACAGTAGCTACACACTCAACGACACAAGCGTTGCCGTGGCTTTTCAGCGGGAAGTTATCAACACCATCATCCCCCGCGTTAAACCCGACATTATCCACTGCAACGACTGGATGACAGGACTCATCCCCGCTTACGCCAAATCCCAAGGTATCAAAACCCTGTTCACACTGCACAACATTCACACTAACTATACGCCACTCTCCTCACTTAAAGAGGCAGGCATCAATACTGACGAATTCGAACAGCACCTCTACCTATCCGAAAACGAAGACAACCCCAACGATCCACTCGTAAACCTCCTCGTAAGCGGTATCTTCGCCTCCGATAAGGTCAACACTGTCAGCACCACATTTTTGGAGGAGCTTGTTACGGGTATGCACAGCTTTATCGACTGGGATGTCCGCAAAGAGGTAATCTCCAAGCACGCCCATGGACACGCCTTAGGTGTTATTAATGTGCCTCAATCTATTCAAGATCCGCGAAAAGATAGGCATATTGTCATGAACTACAACTCCAAAGGGTTTTTGGAAGGGAAAAGCAAGAACAAGAAGCATTTCCAAAAAGAGGTCGGTCTTGAAGTCAAACCCAACGCTCCCATCCTTTTTTGGCCAAACCGACTCGACCCTGTGCAAAAAGGGTGCAGTCTGTTCTCCGATATCCTTTACCAAACCGTACGCAAATACTGGAAAGATAACCTGCAGGTTGCCATCGTCGCCAACGGTCCCTACTTCGAGAACTTTCAGGAAATCGCAAAATTCCACAACCTCGAACACCGAATCGCCGTCGTCAACTTCTCCGAACGACTGTCAAACCTAGGCTACGCCGCCAGCGACTTCCTCATGATGCCCTCCAAGTTCGAACCCTGTGGCTTACCCCAAATGGTCGGACAAAAATACGGCACACTCCCCATTGTTCACGCAACTGGCGGACTAATGGACACCGTCAAACATATCGACCTGAAAAAGGGTACGGGGAGCGGATTTGTATTTGAACACTACACACCTTCAAGCCTCGCTTGGGGCATAGATGAAGCTATTCGCTTTTACAAACAAAAACCTGAAACCAAAAATGAGCACATACGCAAAATTATGTTCAACTCCTACAAAACATTCCACAGCTCCAAGGTTGCCCATAACTACAAATCTATTTACAAAGATCTCATGGCGTAACACACAAGAGGCGAAACGTGAATAAACATAACAGCAACACAGTGTCGTTTCGAAACGACCCATATTTGGAATCGCACCAAGAAGCACTCAACACCCGTGTGCAAAACGTTAGCAACACACTGGAACGCCTCACCGGAACACCCCTAGACGAACACGCCGGCGAACGACTCCAAACCTTTGCCAACGGTTACCACTACTTTGGACTGCACAAAATAGGTCGCGGTAACTCATTCCGTTGGGTAGTGCGGGAATGGGCACCTAACGCCATTAGCATGTACCTTTTTGGCGACTTTAGTGGCTGGCGTGTTCGCACTCAGTACGCCTTCACCAACATTGGCGGTGGCGTTTGGGAGTTGACCCTCCCCAAGGGGAGCCTCAGCCACGGTCAGCTGTACAAGTTGCGTATTATTCACAGCAGTGGCATTGTTGATAGGCTACCGGCGTACGCTGTTCGCACTGTGCAGGACGAATCCACCAAGGTTTTTTGTGCCCAAGTGCACCACCCCAAACTCCGTTATGTTTTCAAGCACCCCACGCCTGTTGCTTCCCCCACGCCTGTTGCTTCCCCCACGC
>CAMZNJ010000008.1 GCA_947313825.1 uncultured Deferribacteraceae bacterium
GCGTCAGCAGGTGCAAGCGTAGTGGCGTCTTGGCGGTTATATCTCATGGGGGTAATACACAACCTCCCAGCCACTTATCCAGTTCACAGCAACCTTGTCCCCCACATCCTCATCCAGATCCTCGTGCTCCTCGTCAAAGAACTCGCTCACGGAGATGGTTTTCCCACTTTCAAGCTCAATATCCAGCTCAACGGTAGCACCCTTGTAGGTTTTAGTCGTAACCGTGCCTAGCATATACGCTCCAAGGTCGTCGGCAACGTCCTCCCGCTTGAAAACACGCATGTCCTCAGGACGCAGGAGTATCTTGCACATTTCGCTAACACCATCTTTCCCCGAAATATCAATAACACCCCTAGCATTTTCCACCAAAACTGTGGCAGTGTCGCCTGTTCCAGTGTCGCCCGTGGTAGTGTCGCCTGTGGCAGTGCCGCCTGTTCCAGTGTCGCCCGTTCCAGTGTCGCCTGTGGTAGTGCCGTCTGTGGCAGGTTTGGTGCCGTCTGTGGTAGTGCCACCTGTTCCAGTGCCCTGTGTGCGGGAGATTATGGTTGCGTCGAATATGTTTGCATTGCCGATGAATGTTGCTGTGAAGAGGTTTTGCGGTGTTTCGTAAACCTCTTTTGGCGTCCCAATCTGTTCAATCCGTCCCTCGCTCATGACCACAATACGACTACTCAGAGCCATGGCTTCCTGTTGGTCGTGTGTTACGAGGATGAAGGTGATTCCGAGTTGTTGTTGCAGGTGTTTAATCTCCGTCTGCATTTGGCTACGAAGCTTGGCATCTAGTGCCGACAGGGGTTCGTCTAGGAGAAGTATGTTCGGCTTGTTGATGAATGCACGTGCCATTGCGACCCGTTGTTTTTGTCCGCCAGAGAGCTCATGGGGTTTGTGGTGAGCCTTGTCGGATAGGTGCACCAGCTCCAAGGCGTTGTACACCTCTTCACGTATGACGTCTTTGGGCATGCGACGAACTCTCAACCCGAATGCAACGTTGTTGAACACGCTCATGTGGGGGAACAGGGCATAGTTTTGGAATACGGTGTTGATGGATCGTTTTTCGGGTGGGATGGGGGTAATATTGGTGGTGGCGAGGTGGACACTACCTGCGTCGGGCTCGACAATACCGGAAATAATGTTGAGCAGGGTAGTTTTCCCGCACCCCGATGGTCCTAGAAGTGTTAATATTTCGCCAGGGTGCACCTCAAAGCTAATATTATCGAGTACTTTTTTGCCGTCAAAGGACTTAGAAATATTCTGAATACGTAGGGTTTGGCTCATTAATGTCGAACACCTCTGTTGTGGGAAAAATAAAATATTTCCCTATCTTAGCTTATAAAACTGGTGTATTGTCGTTGTTTTTCCCCGATCTGTCAAGTATTTTTTACTACTTTTGCCATATTTTTACAGTTTATAGTTGCACGCAAACATGGGGGTTTATGCATTTTTGCCCTTAAAAAAGTTGCTATAATTTTTGTTTTTTATGGTTTTTGCTAGTTTTAGGGGTATTTTTATTTAGGTCAATATTAAAGTGCATTCCTCCCTTGACTTTGAAAGAATTTTAGGATACTATTCTATCGACGAGAAATGGCTTTAAAGGGTTGCGTTCAATCCTAAATATATCGGTGTACGATTAACGGATTACGACTCACGTTAAAGCTCAGCATTAGCTGTAGCTTATTTTGTACCTAGTATAATTATGCTCATATGTTGTAACGCTTCCCTTTGGAGCATTTCGCTTGCTCTTCATGCCCCCGTAGCTCAGCCGGATAGAGTAGTGGATTCCTAATCCAAAGGTCGGACGTTCAAGTCGTCTCGGGGGTGCTTTTTCCAACACGTCGCCACATCACCACGCCACCACGTCAATCGCCACGCCACCACATCACCACGCCACCACGTCGCCACATCACCACGCCACCACGCCGCCACGCCACCACATCACCACGCCACCACGTCGCAACACGCCACCACGTCGCCACCACGTCGCACGCCACCACGTCGCCACGCCACCACGTCGCACCACGCCACCACGCCACCACGTCGCACGCCACCACATCACCCCAGCCGAAGTCGTCGGACTAGATTCACGCCACCACCAATGGCAAAAACAATATGGGGCAGAATCAGTCCTGTGAACGGCGTTATCAGCTCTGTTTTCGTAATCACCATCAGGTTGTTGACAACAAGCAGGTACAGCATGCCGATAACAATCCCCTTGGCACCGCTAGACAGTATCGAATGCCCACGCGGGTTGCCGATAATCATGGGGGATAGCAGTATTATTATCCCTAGGATACTAATGGCGTAACTTAGGTTGCGGTAAAGGTAGTACTGTTTTTGTGTGTAATCGATACCACGAAGCTTATCGTAGCGAATGCTTGCAAATAGCTGGGACATGCTCATTGTTGGGATATCCACAATGGTGGACTCGATGAAGGGTACAGGTACGGTATTTATGGGGATGAGTGGTGTTGGTGTTACGGTAATACTCGGCGTCTCGCCGTCATCATCACCGTACAGGCTGTATTCCACCCCTGTTATCGGATCCCCTCCCCTAATGTTGTCAACACGATCAATGCGAACAACTTTGTCCATGTTCCCCGTAGTGTGGTTGAACGAAACGGATACGAACCCTGTTACGCTGTGCCCATCACTGTGTCCAATAATGTCGATATCCCCCGACTCTGTAACAATAAACAGGTTTGATGCCTCGTTCCCCGTGAGCTCCCTGCCATCAAAAACCGATGCGTAATACTGCTCTGCCCAGTGCCTAGATGCCGGCGAAAGGAACTCACCCAAAGCAATGGTCAGAAGGGATACCACAACAGCAAATATTGCAATGGGCAACAGCAAGGAGCCCATGGAGCCCCCAACGGTGAGGTATGCTGTTATTTCAGAGTATTTCTGAAAAATAATCACAACAACAACGAAAACAACCAGAACTATTACAGGGATGAGGGACGCAACAGCAACGGGCATACGTATCAACCGATACTGCATTACATTCAACACAGTGCCACCACTGCCAGCCATGTCGATATGGTTGATTACGTCCACCATGTAAGCAATTCCCAGCACCAAAAGCGTAACGTAAAGAAGGTACTTGAGGAACGACTTCAAAAAATATACCTGAAATTTATCCAGAACTCTCATCAAAAACTACTCCGAACACAACTTGAACAAAGTTTGAACATAACTCGAACACAACTCGAACACAACTAACTCAGCATACCACGAACCTTGATAACAGAAAAAATACCTAACGTAATGTTTGCCAGCCAAGGCAACACAAGGGGTGTTGTGTACAGAATTGCCGTGCTCGCAATGCCATAATCCACATCCCCCTTAGAAGCAAACATGGGCAAGGTTTGAACCCACAAGGCAACGCCTGTACCAACGGTTTGCAGCCCGTAGTAGGACAGTATCACACCAGCAGCGTAAAGCATCAGACGCATCTTGCTGTTGCGAGAGTGGAACACACCGTACACCGTCCCCAGAATGGACATTATCAGTACGGCGAAAATCGAGGCTGTCCGTTTGCTCAGCTCCAGTTTTGCCTCAGCAGTATCACCTGTGTGCCATTGGTTGATTAGCTCCCCAGTGGAGCGATACCCAACGGATTCGCCACCCAAAACTGTGTCGGGTTGGAGAACACTCTGTGTGTAGACCATTTTTTCGAAGGAAACGTAAGACAAGCCGGGGAATGAGTCAACACTATGCGTATTCGCTGACGTATCGCCAACATCATCGTACCACACGAGCCCCCCCTCATCCAGCATGAACACCAAGAGACCGCGATTAAACTCGAAATCAGCACGTTTGCTACTAATAACAAGGGGTTGGTTCTTGACGCCGATGCGAACATTTTTAAAGGTGTTGCCTTCGTCCACTTCGTCCACATAAAATTGGAGGCTAGGTAGGTGTGTGTAGGTTACTTTGGGTTGCACATCCCTAAACACGTTGTTGTTGATGGAGTACTGTGCCACAGCAAAAATATCCTTGCCCCCCAAAGGTGCCAAGTAGAATGTTGAGAATGCCGTAATGGACATCATCCCACCAGCTAAAAATAGCACAGGGCGGAACAGATCCCACTTACCCATGCCAAGGGACAGCATGGACACTGTTTCGTTGTCGGCACTCATGCGACTGTAAACAACAAGGGTGGCGATGAGACCAGATAACGGCAGGCTCAGACCGAGTATGGGGGGGATGGTGTCCAGTATGATGCGTATGGACAACAGGGGGGGAACGTTGTACAAAAGCAACGTGGGTGCCACCTCTACAATGGTGGACGACTGCAATATTACTACGATGAAGATATTTGCAACTATTGCAACAGGGATGAGATCTTTGAGAATATACGCATCAGTTTTAGTTATTTTTAATCCCATGGTAAACAACCGCCGATTAATCCTATGGTACTATTTTTCAGCGATACCGCTCAGCAACACTGCTCAGCAACACTGCTCAGCAACACAAGGCTCAGCCCGCTCAATATTATTGCTCAGTGAAGCTGCCTCGCACGAGGTACTGGTATGTTGCATACAGTAGCAAACCACCGTCAGACATGGTCAGAATATCACTTGTCGCAACCCTTGCGGGGGGAGTAGTATGCTGTGCACCCATTGTACCCCATATCGGCGTAGATTGATAGTGGTTAAATACTTGCGGGGCAGACTCGGCAAGTAGTGAGGCAACTTCATCCGTTAGTGCTAGCTTCAGCTTTGTCCGCAAGCATGGTGCAAGGTTTTGCGTATCCAACTTGCACGCGTACTGGTAGGGTCGGTTTGTGTTTATGATAAGAACCTCTGCTTGCGTACTTTCTGAGGCTGTGGGCAGGCAGATTATGCTCCCTTCGTTGATTTGGGCGGGGGCATCACCTGTGCCGTACTGTGGTGCTAGAAGCCACAAATTCTGAAGGAACAACCCTTCACCATCTTCAGGGGAGCCCAACCCCTCCCAACAACCGCCACCAAGGGCAACAAGAGGTGCTTGGCGTATCTCCATGAGGTGGTAGCTCTCCTTGGCATATGTGGATGCAACACCTTGCCAATACGACTCAGCAGGCGACTCAGCAGGCAACTCAGCACCAGCATCAACACTGAAAGACGCACGCCTCTCACCATGGGTATACGGGCTGTACAAAATATCCAAACGCTGCAACACCAACGCCTTCAAATACGCCTCCGCACCCTTCCCTTTACTGTAATCCCTCAGCATCTCACCATAAAGGGACTCCTTGAGGAACTCCATACCCTGCAAACCCCTAGAAGACAACGGCAAGACCGCAACCGTACTCCCACTCACAGCACTAGTCAACTCAGAAACCTCCACCAACAACACAGCAATATCCATTGCCGAATAGGTAATCAGCAACGTGGGAACGCCCTCGATAATGTAACGCAATTGAACCCACTTGGCATAATCACAATAAACACCAACACCAACACCAGCACCAGAGGCATCAGCACCAGCACCAGCAACACCACTCCCCGTGTAAGAGTAGCCAGCCGAGCCGTACTGACACAAACTACTTAACTGACGATAAACAACTTGCACGTTACTACGAATACTCTCCAAGCTTGTGATGGGGTATGTTGGCGTTTCGACGAAACTACTGTTGTACAGGGAATAACTACTGCGTATGGTGGCGATATCGAGGCGAACAACAACACTCTTCAGCAGATTAACATCGATACCGCCTGCATACGGATTGCGAAGTAGGTGGGTGTAGTTGCGGGTGTAGTTGCGGGCAGACATGTTCGCCGAAGGGGCACTCAGCTCCCTCAGAGGGATGGGGAGACGCTCCAAAGCTTCCACGTAAACCCCCGCCTCACACTGCCAACAATAAGCACCACCACTATTCGAAAAGGTGCGTTTCAATGCATTACCCGACGCAAGGGCATTGCGAAGAATATCGTTGTACGCAAGGGAGATGGGTGCCAACCCTTCAGCACTCTTAACCGAGGCAGGGGGCGGAGAGTTGTACATGAGTTCCGCCGTTTCTTCATCAACAAAAATGTTGGCGGTGCTGTTAGCGGTGCTGTTGGCGGTGCTGTTGGCAAGCACCACTGCTGTTACCACAGCCATGCTAACAGTACCAAGAACTATCACACGAAAACCACCACGAAACGCACCTAACACCATAGCAAATAACCTCAGAACTGTGCCCCTACAAAGCAGAGGCGATGAAACCGCCACCCATGAGTCTATTATCTTTATAAATAGCCGCCACCTGACCGGGTGCTGGTGCGAACTGGTGCTTGTCGAAAAGGATTACTGCCCTGTTATCCGGCAGAATCTCGATTTTGGCACGCTGAAGCGTCATCTTATAACGCAACTTCACATCAACTTGGCTATAGTTTTCAATATTGCCAATAATGTTCGTTTTTTCAAGCACTACGCCCCAACGACCGGTACGGTGCTTCTCGTCAAGGATGATATCACCCGACGGCAGAATATCAACCACAAACAACGGCTCAGCCAACCCACCAATATCCAACCCCTTACGCTGTCCGATGGTGTAGTACGCAACACCGTCATGCTCTTTCAGCCTCTCCCCCTTGTAGATAAACCAACCTTTTTTGTCCTGAATACGCCCCTTAAGGTAATGACGATAATCGCCACCCTCGAGGAAACAGGCATCTTGGCTTTCAGACTTCTGAGCAACATGCAAACCAGCATCAGCAGCAATCTGACGTACATCATCCTTCTCGCGACCCGCCAAAGGGAATACGAGTAGCTGTACAAAAAGACTATTCACCAATGCCAGATAGTAACTCTGATCTTTAGGGTTCAAAGGGTTCCCCAAAATATGATCAACACCTTCAAACTCCACCTTCCCCGCGTAATGACCCGTTGCCATGCGGACACAACGGTGCTTCTTCATCTCAGAAAACAAGTAGTACGTTTTAGCATCATTATTACACTTAGCACACGGGTTCGGCGTTTCACCCCTCTCATACGTCGCAACGTAGTAGTCGATAATGCTCGCCTTGAAAAGCTCAGTGTAATCAGCCAAATGCCACTCAATACCAAGCTTAGACGCAACAGCTTTCGCATCGTCAAAACGTGAATCGGGCATGTCAAACAGCTTGAGAGACACGCCTATCACCTCGTAACCCTGCTTCTGAAGCAGATACGCAGTAACTGACGAATCAACACCACCACTCATCCCCAAAAGAACCCTGCTACCTGCAGGAAAATCCTGTACAATATATTCCTGTGCCATAATACTGCTCCCTAAATTACCACAAACACACAAAAACAAAGCGGTGGCAAACAATAACAAAGATTACAACAGCACTGTGGAAAAAACAACACCAAATACTGCAAAACTGCTACCACGCAACCAACACAATAGTGTACAATACATACAAATTAACAGGAGAAAACAAAATGCTACTGGGTATGGACGAAGTGGGAAGAGGAGCATTAGCCGGACCTGTAGCCGTTTGCTGTGTCGCAATACCAACAACAATCGTACCAAAACTAAAACCAATTATCGCCTCAAACAACCACACAAACAACAAAAATCACAACTACAACGATAGCAAAATACTATCACCAAAACAACGAACAGAAATACACAAATACCTAACCAACAACAAAAATATAACCTACCACGTCGCCTATTACACCAACAAACAAATCGACGAACTCGGCTTACAACTATGCATACACAAAGCCGCTCAACAAGCTCTAACAAAAATACTCAACCGAATTAACACCAACCAACCAAAAAATATTGCCGTGGACTACATCGCCAACATCGAAAACTCACTCAAACCACTCGCACACACAAAAACTACCATCACTGTTACCAAAAAAGGGGACACAAAATTCCTCGAAATTGCAGCAGCATCAATAATCGCAAAAGTCGAAAGAGACAACCTAATGCAACAACTACACCAAAAATACCCACAATACCAACTCAATAACAACAAAGGGTACGGTACAAAAAAACACATTCAAGCAATAAAACAACACGGACTCTCAAACATACACCGTAAAACATTCCACATCAAAAATATGGCGGATGACAACTAAATGAAAATCAACAAAAACAACAAAGGTGTTGTATTCGAAAAACAAGCCGCCAAATACCTGAAAAAACAAGGGTACAAAATCATCTGCACAAACTACCACTCAAAATTTGGCGAAGTGGATATTATCGCCCAAAAAGACGACTGCATCGCTTTCATCGAAGTCAAAGGACGTACCACAACTAACAACCCCAACTCCAAAATGAAAACTCAAATGGCAAACGTCAAAGGGTACCAATTCGTTAACCAAAATAAAATTAATAAGTTGATAAAAACTTCACAAATATATATGATAGAACACAACTACAACGGACTCGCACGATTCGACGTGCTGTCCATCGACAACGGGCACATAACCCACATAATCAACGCTTTTGGACTATAACAAAACTACAAAAAACTGCGAAAAACTACTGCCAGAGAGGACAACACATGAACGAACTCATGGATCAAATAATCGAAGAACACAAACAAGTTGTAAACAAATTCCTATCTCAAGACAACAGAACTGTCATCGAACGCATGGTCAATGGTATTGTGCACTCATTCGAAAACGGCGGCAAACTACTCATCTTCGGCAACGGCGGATCAGCTGCCGACGCTCAACACATCTCAGCCGAATTCCTCAACCGCTTCAAAATGGAACGACCACCGCTGCCCGCAATCGCACTAACAACAGACTCATCAACAATCACCGCCATCGGGAACGACTACTCCTACGACGACTCTTTCCTAAAACAAGTCCAAGCCCTCGCAAACAAAAACGACGTCGTTCTCGGTATCTCAACTAGTGGCAACTCCGAAAATGTTATCCGTGCACTACGATACTCATTCAAAAAAGGTGTCAAAACATACGGCTTCGGTGGCAACACTGGCGGGAAGATGCCGGGGCTCTGCGACGAACTACTCACCGTGCCAACAACAACTACTGCTCGCGTACAAGAATGCCACATTATCGCCGCTCACCTACTCTGCGAACTTGTAGACGAACGCATGTTCGGCTCGCTCAGGTAGGCGAATACGTGTTCGGCTCACTCAGGTAGGCGAATACATGTTCGGTAATATTTGGTATTGACATACGAATAAAACTTCTATATAGTCAGCATGGTATTGGTTATTGTGCACCAAGTTATGGTCGCTCAACAGTACCATGCTCTTCAATTTTTATATGGCGACGTGGCCGAGTGGTTAGGCAGAGGACTGCAAATCCTTGCACCCCGGTTCAAGTCCGGGCGTCGCCTTTCCCCACCTTCGTCGTCGTTATCACGCCACACGACAACGCACCATCATCACGCCACACGCCACACGACAACGCACCACCACCATCAGCACGGCACACGCCACACGGCAACGCACCATCAGCACGGCACACGCCACACGGCAACGCACGCCACACGGCAACGCACCATCATCACGGCACACGCCCTAAATCTTAAACTGAGCGAGGCTGTACTCCATGTCCTCAATATGCTTACGGCTCGACTTCAACGCCTC
>CAMZNJ010000009.1 GCA_947313825.1 uncultured Deferribacteraceae bacterium
TATGTTCGGGATGGACGTTGCGTTTGAAAAGAACCCGCCACGGAAAATATCCCTCATGGTCGTGGTTGCCATCCCCACGGCAAGGGCTTCCAAACTAGTACTGTCGGGCTTGCCAGTGGGCTTGCCAGCGGGCTTGCCAGCGGGCTTGCCAGCATCACCATACATGCCCAAACCACGAAACAGCGACCCCACACTAACAGACTCAGAAACAGGCGACGTCATGTTATGGTTCGCCATGTTGTTACGTGCCATGCTGAGCAAATCCCCCACCGGTACGCTAGAGCGACCCTCCACCTTGGAAGCCTTGAGGTAAACAGCGAAAAATAACTCAGCAACACGAGCAAATTTGTAACCGCCAGCTTGGTACTCCGACAACACCCACTTAGCACGCTGAATAAAGGTTTCAGGCACAACCTTATGCCCGCCTAGGTGGTCGCAATACGGTAGTGCATAGAACAGACCATCTTTCGACGAATAAAAAATAAATACGGGAACATGCCTGTAAACAGACCCATGTAAACCTAGGGTTTGCAGGAAAAGTGTGAGGATGGGAGCCGTGTATGGGTGCTCCTCCTTGTCCATGAGACGCAACGCAAAACCGCACTCCTGTGTTAGAGTGTTGTTCAGCTGGGCATCAGATATGAGCGACAAGGCTTGTGGCGAATACTGAGACGCAAAGCTATCGAACAGAATAATGGTTAGTGTGTTGGCAGAATTCGTGGGTATTGAGGAGGCGTTGCGGGAGTCATGGTCGTTGCGGGCGTCATGGTCGTTGCGGGCATCGCGGGCGTCGCGGGCGTCATGGTCGTTGCGATAACTATGGTGCTCGTCAAGGCGTAGCACTTCTTCAAGGTGGCTCTTCATACGCAATACGCTACTGACGTCCCCCATTTCGTTGCTTGGTTCGGCGGAGGTGTGCGTGAAGCCGTCAGACTTTGCGTTGAGCCAAGGGGATTGCGTCGGTTGTGCACTAACTTTGTCCACTGACGTGGCATCATCAGCACCAGCACCAGCATCGGCATCAGCACCAGCACCAGCATCGGCACCATCGGCATCAGCACCAGCACCATCATCGGCACCAGCACCATCCGCACCACCAGCAACAGGTGTACGTATGTAGGACATGGACGCAATATCCACACCAGCCGCAACCAGCAGGGTATTGTGCCACAACGCACTCCCCACATGGTTCACGCCCATTTCGCCTTCGTCAGGGGGGTGCGAGTACCCCAGCTCATCACCCCCGAAACTATTGTTGTCGTCGCGAACATTACCGTGTGCAAACTGTTTATCCATACTCATAACAGAAGTGTTACCCCTTTTTGAGCATAGTATACACTAAGAAATCATTTTACGCAAAGAGGCTTTGTAGGCATCCAAGTCGTCGATTTTGATTTTGGCAACACCGTCCGCCATGGCAGCTTCAACCACAGCGGCAGAAACTTCAATCATAACACGTGAGTCTGTTGGTTTTGGAATCAAGTACTCTTTCGAGAACTCTAAGGATTTAATTCCATAGGCGTCCAGTACTTCTTGTGTTACGGGTTCTTTTGCCAGTTTTGCCAGTGCTTTGGAGGCTGCCATTTTCATCCCTTCAGTAATACCGCTAGCACGGCAGTCTAACGCACCTCTAAAGAGGTATGGGAAGCATAGTACGTTGTTGACTTGGTTTGGGTAGTCGGAGCGTCCAGTGGCAATAATCACGTCGGGACGCACTGCTTTTGCAACTTCAGGACGAATTTCGGGGTTAGGGTTTGCTAGTGCGAAAATAACAGGGTTGTCGGCCAAGGATTTGACAATACTTTCGGTAAATGCTCCTTCGGCGGAGAGTCCGACAAGGACGTCTGCCCCTTTTGCTGCTTCCTCCAGTGTTCTGAAGTCGGTTTTCACTGCAACGGATAGTTTTTGTTCGTTCATCCCTTCGGGGCGTCCTTCATAAATAACACCTTTGGTGTCGCAAACGATGATATTTTTTACGCCGTAGCTTTTGAAGAATTTCACCATTGTGATACCGCTAGCACCGGCACCGTTGACTACGACGCGAATATCTTCCAGCTTTTTGCCTGCAATATCCATGGAGTTAATTAGTGCTGCCAGTCCGATAACAGCTGTACCGTGTTGGTCGTCGTGGAATACGGGTATGCTTAGGCGTTTTTTCAGCTCTGTTTCAATTTCGAAGCATTCGGGTGCTTTGAAGTCTTCGAGGTTTATTCCACCGAATGTTTCGCCGATTAGTTCAACAGTGCGAATAATATCTTCTGTGTTGGTGGAGTCGATTTCGATGTCTATGGAGTCTATGGCAGCGTATTTTTTAAATAGAACACTTTTGCCCTCCATTACGGGTTTACTTGCTAGGGAGCCGATGTTTCCGAGCCCGAGAACAGCTGTGCCGTTGGTGATAACAGCCACAAGGTTCCCTTTGGTTGTGTATTTGTATGCTAGGTCGGGGTTTTTTTCAATCTCCAAGCACGGCTCGGCAACGCCGGGAGAGTAGGCAAGTGTGAGATCCATTTGTGATTCCATGGACTTTGTAGGTTGAATGGATATTTTCCCTGGAACGGGATCCTGATGGTAACGCAGTGCGTCTTCTCTTAAACTCATAGTCAATACTCCTCCACATAAAACATTGTTTATGCGATAATAAAACTTAGTCAGGAGTATTATGGCACATGTTGTACAAAAAATCCACAATTATCGTAAACTTTTATAACCATGTTGTTGTTCATGGAGGTGGTGCCAGAAAATCATGGAGAAATAGGTGCTGTTGCTGGTGCTGTTGCTGTTGCTGTTGGCTATTCGATAACGGAGTTGATGTTGAGTAGTGGCAGCATGATGGATATTACCATAAACCCGATAATACCACCCACAAATACGAGGAACAGAGGTTCGGCCATGGAAACGAAAATTCCCAGAAGCTTTTGTACCTGCTTGCCGTAATATGTGCTTACACGCTCCAGTAGCCCGCTCATGTTGCCCGATTGCTCACCTGTGGCAGACGCGGCAACTAGCAACTCAGGGAAGATGTTGCGACTGCGTAACGCTTCCGAAAATTTTGTGCCGGAAACAACTAGATCGCGAACAACTTCGAGTTCGTTTCTGAAATAGATATTGGATTGGTTGTTGTTGGCGTGTACCATGGCATCGGTGAGTGTTATCCCCTCTTTCAGCTGAAACGCCAAAATGTAGGTGTAGCGACTGATGTAAACGTTACGCAAAAACTTTATGTCGTACATGCGTTTGTTGAGTTTTTGGCGAAATGAGCCGTCAGTGTTGCCGTAGTAGTGCCTGAAGATGAAGAAACCTACAACAATCATGACAATCATAACGATGGAATATTTTTGCATGAACGACGAGAAACCTAGCATTAGTTTGGTGTAGGTTGGCAGCTCGGCGTTAAAGTTTTCAAACACCGATGTCATATTTGGCACAACAAAGGCGATCATCCCCCACAGCACGCCAATACCTACCATGAGCACCACCATGGGGTAAACCATGGCGGATGTAACTTTGTCCAAGTTTTCACGTTTTTGTTCTTCGTAAATGGATATATCGTGCAAAACAACGTCAATATTCCCCATTTTTTCGGAAGATTGAATAAGTGAGGTGTACATTGTTGGGAATGCGTCGCCGTGTGATTTTACTGCTTCGGAAAAGCGTATCCCTTCCGACACTTGCTCTGCCATATCGATTAATATGTCGGCATAGTATTTGGATTTGGTGTTGCTGGAGACGATTTTCATGGAGTTGACCAAGGGGAGCCCGCTACGTAATAGTAGGGATAGCTGGAAGAATATTTCCCCAACATGTTTTGTGGATTTGGCACCGAAAGTTATCTCCATTTCGCGAAGATCTTTCCATGAAAACTTCTTTTTTGTTCCCTGATTTTTGTTGGTGGCACGAGATCTTTTCCCCGCTTTTACTTCGTGAATGGTATCCACAAACACACCTTTCCCAAGGAGTTCGCGGGAGGCTAGTGCTTCAGAGGCACTATCCACAGTACCACGTACTGTTTTGCCTTTTTTGTCAATACCTTCGTATTTGTAAGTTGCCATAGTTGTGTTGCACCTGCAAAGTTAATTTGGCGTACCTAGTCTAGAATAGTGTTTGCGATTACTTCGTCCATGGTTGTGAGTCCCATTTGAACGAGGTCGAGTCCGTTGTCCATCATGGATTTGAACCCCCCTGCCACTGCAGCAGATCGTATTTCGTGCGAAGGTGCTTTTTGTGTGATGAGGTTCCGTAGTGCGTCGGTTATTTCGAGTATTTCGAATAACGCCACACGCCCTTTGTATCCGATGTGCAAGCATTCACTGCACCCTGCACCTTTGTAGCAAGTATTGAACGCGATGTTGGTACCCTTCACAGCTGTACGCATTGCGTCGTCCACTGGTATTTCCACCTTGCAGTTTTCGCATATTCGACGCACTAGTCGTTGTGCAACGATTAACGATAGGGTTGTGGATATGAGGAACGGCTCGATATTCATTTCGAGGAGTCGGCTGATGGTGGCTGTTGCACTATTTGTGTGCAGTGTTGACAGAACTAAGTGCCCCGTTAGGGATGCCTGAACAGCAGCCTCCGCCGTCTCTTCGTCGCGTATCTCCCCCACGAGGATAATGTCAGGATCTTGACGCAAAAACGCCCTTAGGGCTGTTGCAAACGTGAGATCCACGGCACTATTTACCTGAACCTGTGTAACGCCGTTAATGTGGTATTCCACTGGATCTTCGATGGTTAGTATGTTTTTGTCATCCCTGTCCATATCTAGCAAGGACGCATACAGTGTGGTGGATTTCCCGCTACCAGTGGGACCTGTTACCAAAATGATACCATTAGTACGACGTAAGTAGGGTCGGTATTGTTCTAGAATATTTTTCTGCATCCCCACATTTTCCAAGGACACAAGACCGGATGAACGCTCCAAGATACGTAACACAGCCTTCTCACCATCCACGGACGGCACAATGGATACGCGAATATCGATGGTACGATTACCAACTTTGAGGTTAATGCGTCCATCCTGAGAGCGACGGCTTTCGGCAACATCCAAGGAGGCGATAACCTTGATACGTGCCAACATGGAGTCGTGAACGCTTCGGGGGTATGTTTTGAGAACTTGGAGTTTGCCATCGATACGAATACGCACAATGGTCGACACCTCTGTGCCTTCAATGTGCACGTCGCTGGCACCGTTTTTAACAGCGTTGATAATAATTTGGTTGATGAGGCGAATAATTGGTGCTTCATCGTAGGACGCAAGGAGGATATCGTTGGAGTCGGAGCTAGCAAGATCTTCATCGGATTCCTCAATATCTTCAACGGCACCCTCCATCTCTTCAAGTCGTGTGAGTATGTCCTCTTTTTCGACTAGCTTGTAGTTTATTTTGCTGGCGTCCAAGTCCATGGTGTTCCCGAGGTTCATCACCATGTAGTAGGCTTTTTCGTACCCCTCTTCCCCACAGTAAAGCATGGTGATATTGTCGGCGTTGGAGGTGGGGATGAAGTCGCTTTTGTCAGGTATCTGCCTGTAGTAGTCGTAGACTTTCGAAATCAATGACATGGTTTTTGAGCCCTTTGGTATTTAGTAAAGTGTTTTGAGTTAGCAGCATTGTACCATACTAGCCTAAGCTGTAAACTGCAATTCATAATTATTGAGTAGCCTAGCATCTTATCTTCCGTTGACAATGTCGGGCAAACTGTAGGATTCGCGAATTTCTTGCAGGTTAGAAGGCATGTTACCTACTCCGTCGAGTCCGCCCCGTGCCACAGATTTAGCCCTATCCATGCCATAAACTTTTTTGTAAACGTAGTCGGTGAAGTCTAGGGAGGCACTTGTTTTGTTGTCAACAATATCAATCATATCGTCGGGGTTATTGACTATTCTTGCCGATAAAAACACCATCATGTTGAGTTTTGAGCTATCACGTCGCTCAGCACCGAATAGTTTGCCTACAAAGGGTATGCTCCTCATGAATGGGATACCTGAGTCGGATGTTGAGTTTCGGTTTTGCATCAGTCCACTGATGAGCATGATGGAGTCGTCTTGCAACTTGACTGTAGTTTTTGTACGTCGAGTCAGCGTTACAGGTGTTGTGAGTGAGGCTGAGCTACTTGAAACTTCGTCCACAGTTTGTTCCAACGCTAGTATTATGGAGTCGTCGCCGGATATGTGTGGCGTTACTTTCAGGGATACCCCAACATTTCGGTAGTCGATACTCGGTTGAGCTACGCCGTTGGTGTCCACTGTTGTGCCTGTGGAGAACGGTCTATTCTCCCCAACAAATACTTCGGCAGGTTCGTTGTCAAGTGTGAGTATTTGTGGTTTGGATATTATTTCGAAACCAGAATCGCCACTTACCGCCGTGAGCATGGCACTGATTGATGGGAAGGATATGCCGTTAAAGCTGATTGTGTTACCCAAAACGCCCAAAGACAAGCCTGCAGGGATGGACGCCGGTGCCGCACCGTTGACAATTGCGTTTTGCAAGCCTAACAGTGAGCCTTGTTGATTGACGTTCCCTAGGAACCCGAGGGTATTGCCAGCCGAATCAGCGGCAAAGCTTGTCCATTCCACACCGATTTGGGAGCTTTTTGTGATACTCGTTTCTAGTATGAGCATCTCCATGTAGATCTGTTTGCGGGGGATATCGAGCTTGTTGATAACGTCTTCTATTCTAGAGTAAAATTCCGATGATCCAACGGCGATGATGGAGTTTGTTGTGGAGTCGAATGATACTCTGTTTGGAATTTCCCCCGGCTTTGCTTTTTGGGCACCAACAATGGTGTTTACAATTTTGTGCATTTCGGATGCCTTGGAGTTTTGCAGTTTGAAAACGCGGGAAGTAAACCCAGCTGAGCCCCCTTCAATGGTGTCGCTTATCTGCTCCATGAAGTAATCTATGCGATCGAAATCGGCACTTGTACCGGCAACTATGAGTGTGTTTGTTTCGTCGCTCGCCAAGAATAGGGGCACACCACCTTGTAGCCCTTTTTTGTTGAGCTCGTTGAAGAAGCTACGCAAGGTGTTGGCAAGTTTGGTTGCGGATGTTTTTTTCACGTCGATGGATCGAAGTTTGTACCTTTTTGATACCGAGTCGATTTGGCGAATAATATCCATCATTTTGTTCAGGGTTGATTGATCTTCTCGTATTAACAGGGAGTTGGTGGCGTCGATGGATGTAATAAATCCGAAGTTCGATCTAAAGTTGCGAAGGTAGCTAGCGAGCTGACTTGATGAGTAGTTGTTGACCTGAATAACGGCTGTGGTGAGGTAGCTGAGGTCTTCCCTGTTGGCGGCGGCCATGCGAGAATTGACGACGGGGTCATCTATCTCCTTCAGTTTGGAGGTTTTGCTAATGAGGACGTAATTGCCACGATTGATGGTGGCGAGTCCATTTGCTGCCAGAGTGCTTTGGTATATTTCGATAATATCTTCGCGGGACATGCGTCCACGTGATTTGATTGTTACGGTGGCTGTTAGGTCGGCGGGGTTGTAGACATAGTTTACGTCGGTAACGTCCTGCACAAAAAGGGTAAACTCTTGCAGGGTAATATTTTCCAGGTTAACGGCATACAGCCCGTCGAAAACCACCTCGGGGGGGGCGGACATGTTTGAGTTGTTGGCATTGTCCCCCTCTTCGGCAAGTGCCAGCCCAGACCATGACAGTAGCAGTGCCAACAGCAGTGCCGTTAGCCCCACTTTCAACCCAGTATGTGGGGTGAAGTTATTATTCATAGTCGTCGTATTGGAAAAATTAAACATCATAATAAACCCTTTTTTATAAACCAATAGTCCTGTATTTCTTAAATTTTTAATATTTTAAACTAACTTTTCTTCACAATAATTCTGCTGTTCAGCTAGGTATTTCTGCGGGGACGAACTAATCAGCAGTATTTGTGCGTAACCATGGTCATCCTAGCCGACCACACTTACGTATATTGTTTGCCTCATGCCGCCTCGTATTACCTCAACGGTTAAGGAGTCGATACTGTCTGCATCCCCCACAAGCCCGTAAAGTGCTGTTGGGTTGTTTGTGGAGGCACCGTTAATGCGTACGATGATGTCCCCTTTCTGTATCCCTATGGCTTTGAGTGGTGAGTCGGTGGAGAACCCAAGTATGCTGTAGCCGAGGAATTCATCGTTGTTGTATTTCGGTGCAATCCTTGTTGTTGTGAAGATTTTGTTCACGTCTGAAAGCTGTTGATCGACGTAATCCCTGCTAATCTCAACATTGATACCGCCTGCTGTGGGTGATATTTTGGCACCGGAAGAGGGCACACGACTACCACCTGTAACCTTGGAGACGGTTCCGGCAGAGTAGGTATTGAGCACTCGCGAATTAGATGACGATCCTGCCCCCTCCCTAGAGTCGACTAGTTGCAAGGTTTCGCCACCGTCGCCACAGTCTAGTGTGATGCTCGATAGCGTCGCCTCTTTTATGACGCAAGGGTTTACGTCGTCCTTAGGGTTGGACGTAACCAGAAACACTTCGCCATCCCCTTTGACAAACGCAAATGATCCTGCAGGGTTGTAGATTAGTCCTACTAATGAGTAGTTCGACTTAGCCACAGGTGCCGATTCCAGCGGTGCGTCAACGGGTACGCCAATTTCTACGTTGAATATGTTGTCATCCAAGATACCTTGAATATCCACGTTCAGATTTGCTTGTAATGTTGCGGGAGTATCGACAGATGTTGGTGCTGTGTATGTGAATGTGTAGTTTTCGAGTTCGGACGAGGTAATCATGGTCGTGATTAAATAGGCAAAGGATAAGCCTATTGCAAAAGGCACAACGAATGCATTCGTAAAACTAAACCCTTGGCTAATGTAGTTTGCCTTGTTCCCTTTCGACATAATAAATACACCCTTATCGTTTCAAATATACCTTCAGCATAAACACATGTACTAGTATATGTAAACATTAATATTGTAACTCATATGCACAATGATGCACAGCACAACAATGCGATACCTCTCGTAAACCATGCCAAAAATTATGCCGGGCACAATAATACTAACCGCCGCTAATGGTGGCTGGGTAAGAAGATGCATTGCAGCAAAAATTACCGCCGTAAGCGTGTTTGCATAGCTAATATGACCACCGCTAAACGGAAGAACACCGTGCACACGCCTTCGAAGCCACTCCAAGAGCACACCGCGAAAGGCTATCTCTTCCCACACGGGAGATACTAGCAATAAATAAGCCATACTGCTCGAAAAATGCAATTCTAATTGCTGATTGTGAAATATTTTATAGTAGAGAACACGCCCCAAACCATAAATCAAACCCGCAAGCATGGCAAAAATAAATATTCTATGGGAGGCGAAAAACCCTCCATAACCCTTGAGAACAAGCCTAAAATCTGGCATAACCATACCGTGCCCAAAGAAATAGCTACCAAAACAAGGTAACACACTAGCATACGCTAAGGAAGCATATTAACACATTTTTAAAAAAAATCAAACCAAACAGCACCGTACCGTGTCAAGTATACTAGAAACCGAATAAACAATAAATAATAAACTTGCACCCGTAATCGCACAAGCCCATAATCGCACAAACCCGTAATCGCACAAACCCGTAATCGCACAAAAATACCAACAACACAGACTATAATTATGATTAAGTTAAATTACTTGGCATACATGGGAAAAGTGTGGTATTATGCTTATCGAATGACTAAACCAAAATTGCGAAGCTGAACGCAAAAGAAGGAGCATACGTTATGAACCACAACACAACACTTGTACAGCAGAAAAAAACTAAACACAACCAAAAAGGTTTCTCCCTCATTGAAATCATGGTTGTGCTAGTTATCATCGGAATACTTGCCACCGTCTTCATCCCAAACATACTCAACAGACCCGACCAAGCTAGAGCCGAAAAAGCTGGCACCGACATCTCCGCTATCAAAACCGCACTACAGCTCTACAGGCTCGATAACGGCATGTACCCCTCCACCGAACAAGGACTTTCAGCACTTGTCAAAGAATCTGAAATCGATCCCATCCCAACCAACTACCAGCCTGGCGGATACCTCGGCTTCGACAACGTACCCAAAGATCCTTGGGGACGCGACTACATCTACACTTCCCCAGGGGCAAATGGTGAAAACTTTGTCATCATCTCATACGGTGCCGACGGCGTTGAGGGCGGAACTGGCGTTGAAGCAGACATATCCAGCAACCCCAAAAAGAAAGGGGACAACTAACGCCCCCAAAGTAATTTCCCAAAGTAATCTCCACAGGCTCAACTAATTTACTGGGCAGGTTGCAAGTGTATGCTAACGCTAACGACCAACCTGCCCCCCTGCATACCCCCGTGTTTCATTTACCACTTTCACACTAATTACTATTTATTCAAACAACAGCATGTACGCACAGTCGGTTGCCCATACCTACAAAAATACATGCACCAAAATAATTAAACGCAAGGTTGGTTTTAGTGAACAAAGGTTTTTCATTAATCGAGATATTGGTTCTCCTTGTAATCATCGGTATTGTTACTGTGGGCATTACCCCCCGCGTTATCGAGCGAAAACTTGGCGTCAACCCCGTGATTAAGTTTTACACCGAAATCGTGGACGAACACCTACAATTAGCCTCCGATCTTGGTCGCCCCGTGTTTTTCAAAGGTTTTTTGGGCTCGGGGAATATCCTCAAAATGGACGGCAAACGTGTAACCTTACCGGGCTCCATTACTGTGCAGGATGCTTTTGTTGGCGGTGTTGACGAACCCGGTTTGGAGTACAATGTTTTTGTTTACCCTAGTGGTATGGTGGATTATTTCGAGCTACGCCTCTCCGACGGCACTGTTGTTGAGTCCATCCCCTTGCTGACAACAGTTCGGTTCCAGAGTGATGGGGGCGGCTACACCGGCACACGTCCTGCTTACCGATAAGGTTGCGGATGCTGTTGCGGTGAGTGGCTGTGAGTGCTGTTGCTGTGAGTGGCTGTGAGTGGCGGTTGTCGCACAAAAACTATTCGAGGTGCTTAGGCATGAACAATAAAGGGTTTACGCTCATAGAGGTTTTGGTTTCATTGACCATCGTTGGCATCGTTGGTTCGGCGATTTTTGTGGTTCTGAGTCAGTCCATTTATACGTTGGACGTTATGAAAAACCGTTTATCTGTGCTTCAATACGGTTACGAACGTGTCTCGTTGGAGCTTGCTAACCCTAAGGTTGCGTTTATTAATCAGATTGAGCTCGAAGATGGCAGCCTAATCACTTTCGAATCCAACCTCAACAGCACTATCCTCCCGACCCTGTTTGTTACGCAAATAACCACTAAGAGCGATAACGCCCGTTCACAGTTTTATTATTACACTTACGAGAAGTAGCTCGCCCCCAAAAGGAATGTTCATGTTTTTAACGTTGAAACAGAGAAATCATAACAGCACCGCCTCGCCACACCCTATTCGCGGATTCGATCGCGGATTCGATCGTGGTTTTACCCTCATCGAGATGCTTGTTGCTTTGGCAATATCCAGTATGATTTTGCTAACGCTCTACAGTGTTCTCAACCAAACTATCGTATCCAAAAGGGTTGTGGATGCTTCTTCCGCCGAGATTTTGAAGCAGGTTCGCCTCACTGAGATAATCAACACCGATTTCCGTCAAGGGTACAGGAATAGTTTTAAGATTGAGAACATTACCATTGAGAATAATCAGGAAGTTTCTGCGTTCACGTTTAAAACACAGAATTCACTATTTTTCAACAACGCTTTGAAGGTTTCCGTTTCGTACTATCTTCACCCCTCAGGTTGGTTTGTGCGTGTTGAGCAGGAGGACGCTATGCACTATTATAATGCATTCCCCCTCCTGCCCGACATACAATCTGTCGTCCCCCGTAGCTACGACCTTGCCAACAGCACGTACACGGAAACATTCAACAATAAGTCGGATCTGTTCAATTTCGTAATTACAATGACTGATAATAGCAGTTTTAATGTTACTGTGCCGTCGGTAATGCTTAATAGGTAGGATTGGTTAATAAAGTATGATTCGTTATTTACGTCGCCATATTCGATTTAGTTCGCACGCACGCCACATAACTGCTACACGCCCCCAGCCAACAACGTGGCGAAGCCAGCGTGGCACCGTCCTGCTGTCTGTGCTCATTATCCTTGCCATCGCCATGACCATCGTTGTTGCCATGACCGCCTCCAGCTCCCAAGTATTCAAGTCGGTTAGCACCCTGCAACACCAGTACCAGTCGTCCATCTACTCCCGCACCATTATCAACGCCCTGTCCGCCGCCTTCCAGCTAGATACTAACAACCACGATTCCGCTGACGACATATGGACATCCCTCCCCCCCCTTCCAGCCGAGGACAACTCCATCATCTCCGCCACCATCCTCCCCCTCAACTCACGCATTAGCCTCAACGACATATTCTCCACCGACCCCCTCCTAAAACAACGCGTACGCAACAGTATCGAACAACTTGTCGCCGACATGGAGGGTAACGTCAACTTCATCGACGAACTCTACTTGTGGGGGGAGGGCAAAGATACGGACAAACCCCTCTACACCAATCAGAAAACATACTCCAACACAGGCAAACCGTTCACCACCCTCGCCGAAATCCGCCTACTCCCATCCATCACCCCCGAACTCTACGACAAAATTAGCGAAAACTTCAACGTCGGCACCAAAGGGAGCCAGCTCAACATCAACTTCGCCTCCCAATACACCATGGAACTACTACTCCCCGAACTATCCATCTACATCGAACAATGGATAGAATACCGCAACGAAAACGGTGGCATCCCAAATATTTCTCAACTCCAAGAGGTTGCAAATATTCCCACAGACCTATATTCACAAAATATTCGGTATTTATCTGTAAATTCTAATAACTTTTATGTTAAACTAAGTATCAGCCGAAGTGGCGTCAACGAAAACTTTCACATGCTCGTACGACGCGACCTAAGCAGCCGATCCATATCGCTACAAAGATATATTGAGGGGAACAATGAGCACTACTTCTAGGGTAATACTAATCGAAAACAACAAACTCTACCACTACCCCAACGGTCATAAGGTGGAACTAACCGAATACAACAACCTTAGCGACAAAATTACCATCATCGTCGATGACAGCTACTTCTTCTACTTCACAATAGACGCCAAACCCATCAAAGCCAAAAAAATGAACATGATTGTCAAAAACTACATGCGTACTGTGTTCCTCTCCCAAGACTCAGTATTCACCGTGTTCTCCGGAAGCGACAAAATAGTTGTTCTCACCCTCAGCGAAAAACTAGTCGACCTCATTCGCCTAAACCCAACCCTGTTCTCCAAAGCAACACGCATCACAACACCACTAATCGAAACCATGCAACGCGATAGCAAAGAATTCCTGTACGACTCAGGCAAACACTCATACAAAGTTGCAAACGGAATCATACGCGTCGCACCAATACCAACAGACAGAACCGCAATCAACAAAGACGGCTTCCTCGACATGGTCGCTGAACTCGAACAATACCTCTTCATGGGCAACATCAACCTACCCGGTGTCGTAAGGGTACAAAAAGCCTCCTCACACTTAGCATCCATCTCCTACGGTGCACTATTCATTTACATGATATTCGTCGGGGCAAACATCATCAATCTCAACGCCGAAAAAAAACCCCTCATCATACTAAACGAAAAACAACAAGAAATATTCGTCGAAGCCAACGTGGACGGACTCCCAAACCCACTAGACGCACTCATCAGTGCTAGCAAAAACCCCTCAACAATCAGCAAACAAGGTATTGGCGACCCGCTGGCAATACTCAGCAACCTAAGCTCAAAAGAAACAAACACCACCGTCGTCAGCCTCGCAGTAACAACAAGCTTTGTACGCGTCGAAGCAAACACCGACAGCCTCGATAGCATCGACACCTACAGCAAAGAGATCGAAGAACGCGTCGGCAAAACAGTGTCCATCGTCAACGTGGGGAACTTCAAAGACGATAACGTCAAATTCTCAATACGATTTGAAAAATAAACCTCGCACACAGATACAAAAAGGTAAAATATGAACAACATTATCGCAACACCAATAAAAATAATAATATCAATAGTACCCACCACACTCCAACTATTGAACAAAATGGTTGGGATGATCAAGGCAATACCAAACACCATTCGACAAATCAGAGCACTCCCTTGGCGTTCCATAGCAAAATCCGTGTCCAACAAACACACTCTAGCACTATTCTACCGCAACAACAAAACATACATCCTCAGCACCACCCTCATTGTTGTCGGCGTATTCTTTGTCATATCGTGGACAAACAACTACTTCAACAACAAATCAGAAAAAATCAAAGCCGACATCGTTCTTGCCGAAAAAACCCTCTTGTCAAGTATGGCACTCCTCGAAAAATCCAAAAATATTGAGCAAACACAAAACCTGCTCCAAGACGGACTCATAACTTACATGCAAGATCTATCCCAAAAAGTAGACCTGAACTCCGACCAAATCAAAATCACTCCACGAGCAGGAACAAACTCCACCGAACAACTCAACACGCGACTCGACGGACTAACACTCTACCAACTCACCGAAATACTGAAAAACATAAACTCATACGACAACTTAGCCGTCGTGTCAATCAACATCAAACCGCAATTCAACGACAACAAAAAACTCCTCGTTACAATTAGTCTTGCAAAAGAAATAACCCGATAAATACTCAACACATACTCCCAAAGAGGCACCAATGCTAGAACAGATAAAAACTAAACTCAAAAACATGGACATTGCCAAAATCATCAGCAACATCAGGCACGCAAATCTCAAAAAAATACTGAAAACATCCGTTCTAGCCATCGTACCACGTAAAAAACACCTACTACGCACAATACTAATATCCCTGTCAGGACTAACTATCGGACTCATTATACTCTTCCCCTACGAAATAGTCGTCGGTAAAATAATACAGTCAACAGCCGCTCAAAATAACATCAACATACAATACGACGACCTCAAAGTATCCATACGCAAACTCACTATGAGCAATGTTACCGTCGGCGTAATTAACACCAAACCATACAAAATCAACAACATCGTTACCAAATACTCACCCCTGTCCGCAATCACAAAAAGTGCCAAAGTAACCATCACACACGGCAACACCAAAATAAACGCAAAAGTTAGCCCAAAATCCATTAACGCAAAAGGACTCGTCGACCTTGCTGACGTAACAAACATTATGCCCGGATCACCCCTAGGGGACACCGCCACCGGCAACATGTCCTTCTCCCTAACCTACAGCACAACATCCGGCGACGGCAAAATTAAGGTGCGATCCGATGCCCTCAACTTCACCGCCAACAGCTTCCCCCTCAAACTGAAAAATGTCAAACTCGACTCAACCATAGTGGGGAACAACGCCGATATCACCCTCACAACTCAGGATACCTTCAACATCAACATGAACGGGAACGTAAACCTCAACACACAAAACATAGGGAGCTCCATGCTCAATCTCCGCGGTAGCGTCCTGTTCTTTGGGCAAAAACAAACATTCACACTAGGGGGAACAGTGAACAACCCTGCCCCAAACCTCGGCGGGTAACGCAACGGCTGACGTGGCTGGCGTGCTGGCGTGGCTGACGTGCTGGCGTGGCTGACGTGCTGGCGTGGCTGACGTGCTGGCGTGTTGGCGTGGCTGACGTGCTGGCGTGGCTGACGTGCCGACGTTGTGGCGTGCTGGCGTGGCTGACGTGCTGGCGTGGCTGACGTGTTGGCGTGCTGGCGTGTTGGCGTGGCTGACGTGCTGGCGTGTTGGCGTGGCTGACGTGCTGGCGTGCCGACGTGGTTGACGTGGCTGGCGTGCTGGCAACCTAGCGAACACTACTTCTTAGTGTTGCCGTTACCTGTGTACCCGATCCCATCCTTGTCCATCAACTCCACTACCCGCTCAAGGGAGAGAGCAATGGATGATTGCTCCAATTCGCTCAGTTCGATTAGTGCTTGCGAGAGGGTCTCTTGCAGCGGTGAAGGTGCCGAGTCTGCGAACTCCACCCCCTTAGGCGTAATGGTAATGTAAACCTGCCGTCTATCCGACGTACTACGATCACGTCTTACCAACCCTTTCCGTTCCAACCTATCCACAATTCCCACCAGTGTGCTTGGGCTAAGGTGTACATCTTTCGCTATGTTTGCGATGGTTGTTGAGTAGCTGTTGACGATGCTGAGCAGTGTTACGAGCTGTGGTGCTGTGATGTCGTATTTTTGTGAGAGTTGCCTCGAGTGAATGTCCACCGACCTTGTAATCTGCCTCAGTGATCGCATTATCCGTAGGTCATACCTCTCCACAGGGGCAGCGTTGGTTTCTTCCAGCGGTATTTCGCCTACAAATATATTTTCAGCGGCAATTTTGGTATCTTCTAGGGCAAAGTTTTGTTGTCCACTATCGGTCATTATTTCTTTGTCATGTATGTCGTTCTCTGTATCGGGGAATTTTATTGGCATATTGTGTTGTCCACCTTGGCTGTAAGTAGTTCAGCAGACTTTATCCCTGTTGAAGGGGGTGTAGCATTTCGCTTGAAGGCTTCGCGGTATCGTCCTGTGGTGTTGTTATTTGCGTATTTTTTGTGCAGTGCGAGGTAAGCCTTCCCGTCCACTTTACATTTTATTATATCACATGATAACATGACAGTACAAACCATTTTCTAGAAAATCATTTCTGAAAAAATCATTTCTGAGAAAACCATTTCTGAAAAAATCATTCGTGTTGAAACAAATTGTGTTGAAATATTGTTATTTTAGTGTTAGTGTTTAGTTAATCAAATTAAGAGCTGTGATAAATGATACACAAAACAGCTTATGAAATGAGGATTTACTATGGTTGCTATAAGTTTTATAGGGTTTATGCTGATGTTTATTTCCATCGGCCTACTCTCACGAATACAAAGAAAAGGAACTGCCTCCGACTATCTCTTGGCTAGCCAATCCATTAAGCCTTGGCTTGTTGCTCTCTCTGCTGTTGCCACAAACAACAGCGGCTACATGTTTGTTGGTATGATAGGTTACACCTACGTTGCAGGGTTGTCGTCCATGTGGCTGATGATCGGCTGGATTTTCGGCGATTTCGTTGCATCATTATTCATACACAAACGCATTCGTGCTGTTAGCGAGCAGCGTGAGGTGTTGAGTTTTTCGGGCACACTTTCCAACTGGCACGGTGAGTCAAACAACCGTCTCCGCTTTATTAGTGGTTTAATCACCATCGCTTTTTTGGGCACATATGCCGCTGCTCAACTTAAAGCTGGTAGCAAGGCGTTGTATATTTTGTTCGGCTGGGACTACTCCATCGGTGCCATTGTTGGCGTTGTGATAGTTCTTCTTTACTGCTTTGCAGGCGGTATCCGTGCTTCCATCTGGACAAACACTGCCCAATCTTTCGTCATGTTCTTTGCCATGGGCTTGCTTCTGATTACTGCCGTATCATCAGTCGGCGGTTGGGGCTCTTTCGTTACCCAACTAGAAGCTATCTCCCCCACCTATTTATCCGTATTCCCCACCGATCTCCAATTTGGTGCAACAGGAATTACCCTGTTCATCATCGGTTGGATATTCGCAGGTTTTGGCGTTGTTGGTCAGCCCCACATTATGCTGAGCTTCATGACCATGGACAAGGCTAGCGATATCAGTCGCGTACGCTTGTACTACTATTCTTGGTATGTTTCGTTTTCGGCAATGGCTATTATGTCCGGTCTTGCGGCTCGCCTACTCATCCCCGAGATGAACTCATTCGATCCGGAGCTTGCCTTGCCAACACTAGCGTACAGCCTGTTGCCCGAGATACTTGTTGGTTTGGTTCTTGCTGGTATGTTTGCGTCCACCATGTCCACCGCCGACTCCCAAATACTTGCATGTACCGCCTCAGCAACTCGCGACCTCACTGGCGGACGCACGGTTAGCGTTCGCGTTACTAAGTTTGCCACCATCGGTGTCGCCATGATTGCGTTGAGTATTGCACTTCTGGGCAACGATAGTGTGTTCTTCTTGGTAGTTGTTGCATGGTCTGTTTTGGGAGCATCTTTCGCCCCACTTCTGACCCTGTACACCATTGGTAAACGCACCACAGAGAACCAGGCTATTATTATTGTTTTGACTGGTTTTTCCATGATGCTGTTTTGGCAGATATCGGGTTTAAACTACTTTATCCACGAAATAGCTGCAGGTATTTTGGCCGGTTTCTTAGCATACCCAATTACAAACATGTTTGTTAATAAGGAATCCAAGCCCAAGGTTGCCGAATCGAGTACGGAGGGTGCTCACTAACCACCTCCCCCCCCTTCACTGCTTACTCAAACTCCCCTAATTGCATTAACGTTATGTTTTTGTGATTAGGGGTTTTTGTTTGTGCCTTCGATGGAGTTGCTTAATTATAAATTTTTTCAACAACCCTTGATATCTCTTTATCCCTGCATATACTATTGTTCATACTTTATCCCATATCTGGGGTTGTAAATAATAAGCATGTAGGGAGAGTTCTATGAAGAGAATTTCAGTTCTAAAGTCGATACTAATGACAGCTGCGTTATCGGTGTCTTTTGGTGCGTTTGCCGCAGGGGATGAGTTGACCAATAAGGTTCAGAATCCTGTGAGCGACCTCATTAGTTTGCCGTTTCAGTACGTTATGAATGTAGGCACAGGCGATAATGTCAACGTTGGTGATCTTATTCGCATTCAGCCTGTGGTACCGTTCAAGGTAACAAGCAACCTCAACCTTATCACTCGCACGATTGTAACAATAAACGATGGCGACCTTGCCGACACAAGTTTTTCGGCATTTTTGTCTCCCAATAAAAATTCAGGGTTTCTCTGGGGTGCAGGTGCAGTTGTTGTTGCACCGACGTCTGGTTCCAATGGTATGTTTGGTGTAGGTCCAACGTTTGCTGGTCTCCTTGCGTCTGACAATACTGTTATGGGTGGTCTTTTCAGCCATGTTATCGCCATGGACGACAAACACAGCGGTGGTGTAACCACGCTTCAGCCTATTATCAGCCACACCCTTCCTAGCAAGGTGTACCTTACCTCAGCACCTCTTATCGTAGGTGATATCACCGATTTTGATAACGTTATTGTTCCCCTTGGTGGTGGTGCAGGCAAGGTGTTCTGGTTGGGCAAGCTTCCCGTGAACTTAAACGCACAGGCGTATTATAATATTCTACGTCCTACACATTATTCTGATCTGACGTTTCAGTTTACAATGCAGTTCTTGTTTCCCAAATAGTCGATCCCTGCAGTAGAAGTTTGTGTTTCGAGTTTCATTGCCCCCGCTTCCGTTCAAGTGTGGGGCATTTTTTGTTGTTATTGAGGTATATTTTCGTGCCCCTCTGGATAGTTTTGTTTGCAAGGGTATATTACATTGCAACACATTAATCTAGGGAATAGTCCTAGACGATGCTGGTAAAATATTTTTTTTTGGAGGCAGAATTATGGCTAAGAATGGTGAAGTTGGTGATGGACACCGCAATGGAGCAGTAAAGCATCGGTCTCAGTTTTTCAACGAACATACTGGGAAATGGCAGAAACGCGATACTGAGACAGGTCGAATAATGGACGTTAAGGCTGACGACGAGAAGTTTAAGGGTGTCCGCAAGGAGAAAAACAGTCAGTAGCTTCAGTAGCTTCAGTAGCTTCAGTAGTGGGCTTGTACCCGACGGCTAAAGTAGCTTAACAACTGTACACACCATGTATTCTGTGAGGGGGTGTGGGGGTTATGTGCCTCTGCACCCCTTTCGCGTGGCAACGTGGTACGTGTTTGGGTACGTGTTTGAAACGTTCCGTTTCATCACAACGGCTTCGCCTTCTCTTCGTTGGAAGCGTAGCACGCTTCACCGCCTGTTGCTGTGCTTACAAGTGTGTGCCTGCAGGGGCGTGTTGAGGGTGGATTGCAAGTGCGGCCTTAGGCATTTCGAAGAAATGACAGACGCACGGGAAGACACCGGATAAAGCGACCCTTGACGAAAAACGTGTTGGCAACGTCCCGGCAACGTTCCGTTTGGGTACTGGTACCCTTCATCACTACAGCATACCTACTTGTTTTCACTGTCCACATGCCAGCTCAACCAAACCTTACCCGATGTACCGCTATCACGAGTTGTAACTTGTCCCCTGATTCGTGTTGCCCCGTCCAACTCAAACCCTGTGAGGCAAATGGCAACACCTTTGGAGTCCATTTCCGCAACATCAAAAGTCATTTTCCTGTCTTCCGTAAGCTGTATCACCGATTTCGTAAAATATGGTGTATTGGGGGCATCAGTATCTCTAAGTCTGCCGTACAGCAGGTCTGTTACCACTTCTTTTGTGATTTTATCGTCATCTGAGTTTTTGTCGAAACCATAAACAACAGCTATGGGCGTATTTGTGTCGCCACAAACCTTCCCTATGCGAGAAATACGCATGTTGCATGGCATATTTGTGTCCACTCCGAGGATTTCCACAGGTATGTTTAGCACCAAGTCTTCGCCACCGCCAACCCGTGAAACAAGATTATTGTTGTCAATCTTTTGTATGGTGGTGTTGTCTTTGTCCACCGCCCTGATTGTGATCATCTTACGTGTATTGGGCAGGAATCTATCTTTTATGGGTATGAGGTTCACCGTCCAGAGCTCGCTATATTCGTTTGCGTCTTCGTAGTATAGTCGATACCCTGATGGGTCAAAGCTTTCGCTGAGCACAGGTTTGCCCTCCCCTGCGGAAAAAACGAGGCTATCAGTATCGGCAAAGTTTTCGGTTACGAGTTCTAGGTTAATTTTTTGGTTGGGTTGCGATGTTAGGTAGAGACTTGAGCTTGCATCTCGGGCAACAAAGAGGGTCTTGGAGTGAGCACTACGATCACCTAGGTTGCTAGCAACACTCATGGCGTCCTTGTTTTCCATATTTTCACCGCAAGACACTACAAACAAGGATAGTGCCGTTACTGCGAGTGTTCCTGTTATTTTTGAGGGTTGCCCCCATAATTTATTTTTCATAAAATTTTCTCCTTCAGTTTGATGAGCAGAAGAGGTAAAAAGTTCTTTATCTTTTGTCTTAGTTGAAAACATCAATGTTCCCTTTGACGCCAATTGAGAGTCCTAAGCCTTTCCCAGTGGGTATGTTGGGGTTTCGTCCCACTCTGGATGTTTTCAAAACCTTAACATAAGGGGTAAGGTACTTGTATGCAAGGATAGACACTTGAAAATCAGTAATAAATAGGGTATGCCTGCTTGTGCTACAGGTTCCGAGTGATGCTGTTGAGTCTGAGGAGCAGAATACTTCCTTTACCTGCAGGCGTTCCACCGCTGGTCCTAGTCCAACTCTCACCTCAGGCGTGGCATTGAATATAAACTTGTAGCCGATGCCAACGCCGATACCGGAAAGTTTTGATGACAGTCCGTTCCCTGCAAGGCTCATTTCAATGCCATTCACTCGAACCCCATCAATATTTGAGGTCAAGTAGCTTGCATAGTATGCGAGTTGATGTTTTGTTAGGAATGTTGTGGTTGCCCCTAGTGTTAGTTCTTTAAATATATGATCCAGATCCACCGACGATCTTAGCCCTAGTCCTTCGTAGTGTTCGACTAGTTTTCCGTATTCGAGCCCTACAAAGGGCACTGTTTCGGATTTGTCTAGTACGGATTTCAGCGGTGCGGAGTTGAATTTGAAAGGGGTACTTCTTTCTTTTGCTGCAACTGTTGTGCTAGCTAAAACCATGCTTATCAACGCTATTAGCAAGATTTTCATGATCCTGTCCTCACTTTAGTGCTCAGTTTTCCCCGATTCTATCACTTTCCCTACCTTGCGTCAATAGCGTGTCGGAAACGTTCCGTTTGGGTACTGGTACCCTTCATCCATTGGCTTCGCCTCGTGAAGCGTAGCATGATCGTGTTGGCAACGTGTTGACAACGTCCCGGAAACGTTCCGTTTGGGTACCCCTTCATCCAGTGGCTTCGCCTTCTCTTCGTCGGCAACATGGTACGTATTTGGGGGCGTGTTGAGGGTGGATTGCAAGTGCGGCCTTAGGCATTTCGAAGAAATGACAGACGCACGGGAAGACACCGGATAAAGCGACCCCTGACGAAAAACGTCCCGGAAGCGTAGCACGCTTCACCGCCTGTTGCTGTGCTTGCAGGTGGGTGCGTGTATTATTCTATGCACGTAAGTGGAACATTGCACTACGTCATACGCTCAAAGAAATGGGGGGGAAAGGAACGGAGAGAGAGGGATTCGAACCCTCGGTACGATTTGACTCGTACACTCACTTAGCAGGCGAGCGCCTTCAGCCTGACTCGGCCATCTCTCCAATAACAACAATTCTGACACTTATGACAACATTTGTCAACAACTTTC
>CAMZNJ010000010.1 GCA_947313825.1 uncultured Deferribacteraceae bacterium
AATTGTGCCGAACACGGCGATGAAGTTTAAGGGTATAATGGCGGATCAGGGACTTGAACCCCGGACACTACGGATATGAGCCGTATGCTCTAACCACCTGAGCTAATCCGCCACATAAACTAAACTGTAAGAAAGACATTGCGGGGGCTGGATTTGAACCAACGACCTCTGGGTTATGAGCCCAACGAGCTACCAAGCTGCTCTACCCCGCGATAACGTTCTGCAAGTATAGCTAAACGTTAACCCCTTGTCAAGACTAATTTTAAATTTATTTCCAAACCATACCTAATACCTAGCTGTAGTAGGCGTTCTCTCAACAAAAATAATACTTCCACAAGAAGAGTAATCGTAAACCAATGGGCAAACTGAGCCGATTTACAACTAAATGAGAAATGGGCAAAACCTTGGCACGGCGAAAAAATCATCGCACAGGGAAAACCTTGGCACGGCGAAGAAATCATCGCACTCAAAAAACATACATTATTATGAACAAAACTTATCACAAAACACGTTTACAACAAAACTGAAAATATCGGTGAATTATCGAAAAGTTTACGTTTTGTAACAAGTAAAATCGGAATTGTGGGGCAAAGTAAGACCATGGTGTTGGGCGTGCGTCGTGAAGTGTGCGGGCGTGGCTGTGCGTCGTGAAGTGTGTGGGCGTGTGGCTGTGCGTCGTGTGGCATGTGGGCGTGGCTGTGCGTTGTGAGGCGTGTGGGCGTGTGGCTGTGCGTCGGTGGAGCCCCGCCAGTGCGTCGTGAGGCTGTGTGGGCGTGGAGGTGCGTCGTGTGGGCGTGGCTGTGCAATATTATGTGTGGTTTTGGCTACATAACCTGCAGAACAGCCGTTACAAGGTGGTATCCAGCAAGATCCATCGTATCCAAGCTTGCCCAAGCACCTTCCCCTTGGTTGCAGTGCTCTTGTAGAGCTGTGTATGTGTGTTCGCCGTTAACGTTTAGTGTTCGCGAGAGTTTTAGCACGCTAAAGTTTTTCCCCGGCTTGACGAGTAATGCATCGTCGCCCACATCCATTCCTGCTGAGTATGGCACAGCAAAGACAACGTCGCCAGTATTTACAACGATTTTGGATGAGTATATTTTTTCTGTAATTTCGAGTATAATCATCTGTTCGCCACCGTTTTTGCTCAGAGCATCGGGGGACACGTTGACCATTTTGGCAACTTGTGGAGGTAGGCTTACGAGGTTTTTGGCGTTTGCCACGGAGTCTCTTATGCGTAATTTTTTGGCAACGATAAAGGGCATGTAGGCTTCATGTGGGTGGTTCAGTTCATTCTGTTCATCCCCATGGTTGTTGCTTTTGGGCACTGTGTCGTAACTCCCTGCCGCGACTTTGTTGTTTTCGTCTCCTACTAAGGTTTCGGCGTTTCGGACAAGGTCGTTGAGGCTAATCCCTAGGTATTCTGCCATCTTGGAGAGTGTGTGGAAGTCGGGTTCGCTCTTTCCGTTGAGGTAGTTTGAGACCCTTGACTGGCTTATTCCTAGTCGTTCTGACAGTTCATTTTGTTTCATACCGATGGTAATCATCCGAACTTTCAGCACATTTGCCACGGATTGATACTGTGCAATATTCCCTCGTTGCCTAGTTTTCACATCATTTCGCATAATTACTCCGTTGCGATTCCATTACAACTATTTAATATATTTTAAACAAATTGTAAACATTTTTTTTATTGCAAATTCCATTTTTTTTTATTATTATGACCTATGAAGTCGAAAATAAACTGTTATCATTGTGTTCATTTCAAAATAACGTGGGAGCCTCAAACCCCCTATGCCTGCTTGCACTTCAACTTCAAGGGTACTGTGATACCATCGGTTTTAGTTTTAAGATCATCGGGCGTAAACTGCTCCTTTTTTGAGCGTAAAAATAATTAAACAGCTACTTTGGCGTTCCCTGACCTTTGGTTGAGTAGTTTCATAGCTATGCTACAGGCTAGTTTCGTTCCCTTAGTTCCCTGCTCAGCACCCTTTGCCTTGCATAAATGGAGATTTCATTCACATGCCACCACTTACCCATACCCCTTATTTATTTCTCTTCATCGCTCTGTTTTTGGGGTTACCCTTCATCGCCACTGCCGCTGCTACTCAGCCCACTGGTGATACCTACAATATAAATCCCTACTCTTTGAATTCAAGGGGCACCACAACAACGCCACCAACACCCCTACGCACCAACCCTGAGGCGGGTTCCATCGCCATTGTTGACGCATCAAGCTACGGTGCAAAGTCCAACAGCTCCCATATATTCCGATACCAAAACCGCTCCTACTCCCTATGGGGCATCGTACCGCCACGTAACGGCAAGCTTCGACCAAACTTTTATACGGAAAATGAGATCGACCTAAATGTTGGATTTATGGGGCTAGTGGATAACGCCATTGTGATTTACGGCAGAGATAGCAGTTCCGACAACAACTCTTACAACAACTACCTGCTCCTAGTTAAGCCTTCGGGCAACACCCTCACCATCGTGGACTATGTTATCATTAACTGGGCTCAGTACTCCGACAATATCTCCATATCCCTCTCGAGCATAGATTCCCCCCAAAATGTTCTTGACTACAACCACGACGGAATACCCGACATTATTTTCGACTTCACCGACCTACGCGTTAAAGCCAACCTTCAGGTTTACGACAACAAACTAATCTTCAACAACAAACCTATTGCAACCGAAATAAGATCAGGAAATACTGCTGAAGAGCGTCTGTATCGCGACAACGAAAACCTTGCATACAGGTTTATGCGTGGCGAAATATCCTACAACGAGCTCGTAAACATTGCAGGACAACTGCGTATCAACACCTACGACTCCTCCACCCTACTGCAAAAAATCTCCACCGAAACCATGACCACAATGAACGACAACTCCATACCCGCTAGCTCCCTCATCGAATACATGAACGGCAACATCACCGAAGCAAACCTCGCCCAAGCCTATGGCACCGAAATGGCATCGTTCCTTGCGACGAACGCCCAAGAGGTGCAAGCCCTCTTCTACAAACTATACTTCAGCCAATCATCTACTCGCCTCATCTACAACGAAGCCATGGATCTGAGCAACCCACAGAAAGTCAACCTTGCCATACAATCTTGGTCGCAAAACCTCGCACGCATACAGAATAACATCCCCGAACTACTCCAATACTTCACCAGCAAAGACGCCATCAGCACTGAAATCACCCTACGCCTTAAGATTGTTCCACAGTAGTTTTCAAACTTTCTGCCCATAATTATTTTTTGTACACCTGTTTTTGTAGACATTCCCAGTAAGACAATGTATAATTGAGGGGATAGCAATTCCCATCATCAAGGAGAAACAACATTAGTACAGCTACCAACGCTCAACGCAACGCAACCACCCCCCACACACCAACAGGGGACGACCTGCTCGGCTCACAAGACCCCCAACCTCCAGAACCGTGCACACCACAGACACCCCTCCCTCCCGCCACAACTTCGCCTTACCCAATACCCCCAAGCCTCCACTCCATCAGGCTTGACAACAGCTTCACACACAACAATCCCGCTCACAACAATCCCGCTCACAGCAATCCCGCTCACAACAATCCCGCTCACAACAATCCCGCTCACAACAATCCCGCCCACAACAATCCCGCTCACAACAATCCCACGCACAACAATCCCGCTCACAGCAACCCCGCTCACATCCATGCTAGCACCCACAATATTACTGCGAGTACCCCCTCGAGCCTCAAGGAGAGTATGCTTTGTATCTAGAAATAGCTTTAATATCCGTATCCCTAGTACTATCCGGTTTCTTTTCCAGTAGCGAAACCGCACTCACCTCCCTCAATGAGCTACGCACCCGCAAGGCCATTGACGATCACCCGTTTTTCGCCAAACCACTACGCATGTGGCTCAATCGCCCCGAAATGACCCTCGCCACCATTTTAATCGGCAACAACCTTGTTAACATCTTCTCCTCCGCCCTTGCCACGGGCATGGCACTCACACTGTTTGAGCACAATGCCATTGCTGCAGCCACTGGTGTTATGACCCTCCTCATCCTCATGTTCGGCGAGATAATCCCCAAAACATTTGCCAAACGCAACCCCATGGTTGTAACCCTCGCATTCATCTACCCCATCTACATCATCAATACCTTAGTCTACCCACTCAGCCTGCTTCTCAGCTTCATATCCTCTTGGCTCAGCTCTTGGGGGGAGAAAAGCAATGGTGGCAACAACCCTACCATTACTTCCGATGAGCTTGAGTTTATCGTTGACGCTTCCCTCGGTGAAGGTGCCATTGAGCAGGACACACACGCCATGCTGTCTAGTATTTTTGACATGCAAACCGCCATGGTCAAAGAGATTATGGTACCTCGCACCGAAATTGTTTTTTTGAACGCTTCTGCTCCACCAGAGTCTAACTTAGAGTTAATCGAAGAGCATCAGTTTTCACGCTACCCCGTTCATAATGGTGATATCGACGAGATATCTGGCATTTTTTACGTTAAGGATTTGGTAAAATCCAACACCGAAAGCATACTGCAAAATATTGAATCCTCACTTAAGGATAAAAAAACACTACACGTTGCTTTACACGTACCGGAAACCAAAACAATTAGCAGCCTCCTTGCTGATATGAGGTCGAAAAGTCGCCACATCGCCCTTGTGGTGGATGAATACGGCGGGCTGTCAGGAATCGTTACCATGGAGGATATTCTCGAAGAGATTGTTGGCGAAATTTATGACGAATACGACGAAAAAGATATTGACTATATTAAAGTTGACAGTAATACTTACATCGTCGACTCAAGAATGAACTTGGAAGATTTCTTTGAAGTACTAGGGCTCGATGTAGTAGAAAACGACAAAAGCTACGATACTGTGGGGGGCTTAGTGTTTGACATTGCTGGGGATATCCCCCTTGTTGGTCAAAAAATGCACTACCAAGGGTACGCTATTACGGTCAAATCCATGAGTGGCACACGTATCGGACGAGTTGAGTTCAACAAGAGTGAAGCTCTATCAAAAAGCAACAACTCAGAATAAGGGGAATACCTATGCCTATTAATCAGCAAGCCAAAATTCTAATTCGTCGCGATAACCTTTTTCGCCTGTTTTTTGCAGCTTCAGGACGCATCAACAGACGTCTTTACATTACAGCATACCTCATGTTGCTCCTTTCTTTCGGCGTATTCTACCTGTCGTCGTCATACCTTTACCCCGCTTTGGCAACCCTTATGTTCCTTCTACTTGTCTCCATCGCTGCCGTTAGCGACTTTATCCTTACGACCAAGCGTCTGAAAGATATTGGAATGTTCTCTAAAATGGCAATTCTCAAGGTAATTTTAAACTTTACTGGCATCGGAATAGCAATCACCATACTTCTATCCCTCATCCCCGGTCGAAAATATAGCAACCGTTACGGAACCCCCCCGTTTCGCATAAATGTACCCCTCAAAAGCTTTTTCCATTCAGCGTTTACGTTCAGAACACGTGTTCATCGGTTCATGTTTATTCAGTACAATACACTCCTCCTCCTGATTATCGCCACACTGAGTCTCCCCTTGGTTGCTCTGGTTTACTTTGGTATTGTCCCCCTTGATATTAATATTAATCTCAGCAACCTTAGTACCATGAGTATTGCTTTCATCGCCTACGCTTGCGTTCTGCTCCTCGTCTACCTCTACAGCTTTGTGTGCCTACTCAAAAACCGCGTCAACGATATCGGTCTACGTCGTGGCACTACGTTTAAGTTGATTGTTGTTGCTCTGTCTTTGGTAACATTGGATATTATCCATACTATTGGCATTACCAACTTCTTTCTTACCGTTGTTGCTAGTCTTGTTTCGGCAATATTTTTGGCAAGCTTCATTTACATAATATTTGCTCCGTCTGAGCGTTTTATTAATCATTACGGTCGTCGATCCTGCGAGCTTGTTGCCCCTGCTGTTGTTGTTGCCAAGCCTGAGAAGGTGAAGCGAACTTCAAAGAAGCGTTTGCACCACAATCACAATCACAATCACAATCAGCAACAGCATGCACAGGCATAGTACTAACATCGAATCGTCGTCTGTGTTTAAACTCCTTGAGTCTTTCCGAAGCTACCTCAAGATTGAGCTGGGCTACTCAGAGAATACCTTAATCTCCTACAGCAATGATGTTATCACGCTTCTGAAATTCCTTTCAAGTTATGACCTTGATAGCCACGGCGGGAACTCTAGCACTGTGTACTACAAACCGGCGTCGCCCCCCATGGAGAGCATGGAGAGCATGGAGAGCATGGAGGGGCACAGTGATTCCCCCCCTGACGGTGCTGACGGTGCCGACGGTGCTGACGGTGCTGAAATATTCAACGTCAACAACATGCTCATCAACCTTCACGCCCTAGGGGATTCCTTGGACAGGTCAGGCATTACCCAACTCCTCGTTTACATGCGTACCAATGCCATGGGTAACAGAACTATTCAGCGTAAGTTGAGCGGTCTGTCCTGTTTTTTCGACTATTTGGTGCAAGAGCAATACCTCCCCGCAAACCCCTTATCAAGCACCATCAAACCGCGAAGTGTAAACAAACTCCCCACCTTCCTCACCCAATCCGAAGTGGATGCCCTCCTTGGCGTAATCAAAACCGACAATTATTTCGGTCAACGGGACAGCATTATTATCCAAACTCTGTACGCTTCAGGGATGCGTGTTAGCGAAGTTGTCAGCCTCAAAGTTACTAGTATCGATTTAGAACGCGGAGTGGCAGTTGTTGTGGGTAAAGGTGGCAAAACTCGCTATGCCCCCCTGTACCTTTCACTTTTAAACGACTACCCAACCTTAATGGAGCGTCGCCATGGTTTTATGTCGTCCCTGAAGAACAAAAATACCCGCGACAAGGGGTTTATTTTTGTGGACAGGAAGGGGGATCAGATGACACGCCAAGGGTGCTGGTACATTGTTCGCAAGTACGCACGCTTAGCCGGGCTCAGCAAAACCCCCTCACCACACACACTGCGACACTCATTCGCCACCAACATGCTCCTTGGCGGTGCTGACTTACGCACTATCCAAATATTTTTGGGGCACTCCTCCCTGTCCACAACGCAAATATACACCCACATTACTGACGACCGAAAACGTAGCACACTAGAGCAGTTTCACCCTCGATACCGAAAACACCAATAACCCTGCCTCGAACGCCGTGTGTGCCGTGTGTGCCGTGTGCCGTGTGTGCCGTGTGCCGTGTTGCCTGTTGAGTAAACAGCTGAAACTCGCTATAATGTACATTGCCGAACATAAAGCCACATAGCAGGAGCCTCTCCACAACATGAACCCACACAATACCCCAAACTTCAGCACCGAAACCCTCAAAACAATACGCCTACTGCAGAGTATCGTCCAAAAAACAAGTACCTCCAAACGTGGCGTATGGCTTGTTGGCGGCACAGTGCGGGATCTCATCATGGGGAACAGCAGCCACGACGTGGACATTATTACGGAAATGGACGCATGCGTTTTAAGTGAAGAGTACGGCAAAATTATGCCCAATGCCACCGTTCGCCAATACAAGAAGTACCGCACAGCTAGCATATCCTACAACGACGGCAACAACACACGCAAAATCGACATTACCACGCCACGAACAGAAACCTTTCCCACATCAGGCGGACAACCACAAATAACCATCATGCCCACCATCGAACACGACCTACCTCGACGCGACTTCAATATCAATGCCATGGCTCTCAATATCCCAACGGAAACCCTAGACACACTCATTGCAACAGGCACACAAATAACCACTGAACACCTTGCTGAGCACCTTGCTGAGCACCTCCTCGACCCGTTTAACGGCTTGGAAGCCATTCGCAACAAAACCATATCCGTACTCCACGACCAAAGCTTTGTGGACGACCCATCACGCATACTCCGTTGCCTCAGGTTCGCCGCACGGTACAACCTAACACCCACACCACACACAGCAACATTAATGCACAACGCCAAAACCACACTAGCAAACCTCAATGCCAACCGTGCCCCCTACGAAATGGCAAAACTCATGGACGAAGACTCCTTGCCACAAATCATCACCCTTGCAAGCACACTGGGAATAGACATCTTCAACATAATGTTCGGAACCACAACACAACCAAGCCTCGCCTCAGCCATACGCCGTGTTGATGAGCAATTCCAGTCCGCCAACAAAACAAACACATCCAACAAACGGTACGCACTCAGGGTACACACACTGCTCCAGCACACACAGCACACACAGCACACACAGCACACACAGCAACACAGCATCATCGCACTCGCCCTACAAGGGAAACCACACTCAACCCAAAAACACATCAAACGGTATCTCGCAAAACTCACACAAGGGGAAACAATATGACAGAGATTCAGGTAAACGAAAGCGTTGTCCCAGCACTAGTTGGCGTCAACAACTCCAACCTAAAACTATTCCAACTGCACCTAGGAGTCAACATTAGCAATATTGGCGGACTATTTCGCATCACCGGAAACAACAGTACACTCGCAAAAGAGATACTCGAATCCATGGCAACCATCGCCGCCAAACGCGAACTCGTACAAGAAGACGTGGCAAACGCCATAAACCTCGCACTACGACAACACACCGAAACTATTGCACAAACCGTCGGAAATATTGTACACATAGGAGGACGTGCAAAAGATTTACGATTCAAAAATGCAAACCAAGCCAAATACTTCCACGCAATGAAAACTCATGACCTCAACTTTGCCATCGGTACAGCAGGCACAGGGAAAACTTTCCTCGCTATCGCTGCCGGACTCCACCACCTACTCAACAAAAACGTGGAACGACTAATCCTCACCCGACCCGCCGTGGAAGCTGGCGAAGCACTGGGCTTCCTGCCGGGAGACATTGAAGAAAAAATTACACCATACCTGCAACCCATGTACGACGCACTGAACATACTCCTCAACGCAAACCACCTCAACAAACTGCTCGAAACTCAAACAATCGAAATCGCACCACTAGCATTCATGCGTGGACGTACCCTAAACAACAGCTTTATCGTGCTCGACGAAGCTCAAAACACCACCGTCGCACAGATGAAAATGTTTCTCACAAGGCTCGGACAAGGATCAAAAATGGTCATAACAGGCGACCTAACACAAGCCGACCTACCTAAACACCAAACAAATGGACTACGCAATGCCACCGAAATACTAAACAAAATCGACGGGGTACACTTCACAAAATTCACCAACGAAGACGTGGTCAGACACCGACTAATACAAGACATTGTGGAGGCATACGACAAACATGAACACGAACATGAACATGAACACAAACATGAACAAAGTAAGACTAATCGTCAACCACCAACACGCTAACGACGCGAGCATCACAGACGCGAGCATCAACGACGTACTACTCCAAGGGGCAACCAACACTGTTAACAACGCCACCGTTATGGCGAAAATGGGCATGACCGGCAACAATACAGCAACATTTACCATCCACCTCACCATGGTGGACGAAAACCAGATGCGAGACCTCAACAATACCCATCGGCAGATAAACAAACCCACCGACGTTCTAACATTCCCCCTGTTTGACCCGCAGGAGGTTGCTACCATTCACCAACTTATTCAGCCCAGCAACACCAGCAACACCAGCAACACCAGCAACACCAGCAACACCAGCGTCCCCTTAGGCGACATAATCATATGCACCCCCGTGGCACTCAGCCAAAGCATTGCCCTCGGTCATAGCGTTACCAAGGAGGTTGCGTTCCTTCTCATTCATGGCACACTGCACCTGTTAGGTTTCGACCACATACAAGACCGCGACAGCAACGTAATGCTCCCCCTACAAAACACCATCTTGGACTCCCTACAACTACCTTAGCACCGGCACACACCAGCACACACCGGCACACGGCACACGGCACACACCAGCACACACCAGCACACACCGGCACACAGGTTATAAATTAATGTACGAAGTAAAGTACGATATGAATAAGCCGAAAAATTCAAAAGAGTTTATTATGCTAAGAATGTTAATCCCAGTATACGACACCATGACATAATCTATTATGGAGAACAACGCAATATTGATAATCAATATCCCAAGAAACAGATAGAAACGTAACACAAATGTGCTCACAAACAAAACCTTGCGATAGGTATTTGCAATCAGCACGAGCAAAGCAAAGAACATCAAACCAAGAAGAACTCCAATGACTCTATTGCCCATTATCAGATACCTAAAAAGATCATTAATACCCAAAATAATGTCAAGCATGTTGCCTGAAGTATTACCCTCATAACTAGCAATGTAAATGTGAGTGGACGCCAAAAGAGCAACAAAAGTAATAATTAAATACAATGATGTATCTATTCGCCCCAATATTAAGTAAAACAGGGAATACCAGAGGGCAATAATGAAAAATGGCAGCGTGAATATGAAAATATACTCAGGCACAATAACTCGACCAAAAACCCACATGGATGACGCAAAACTAAATGTTACCACCATAACCATGAAAGTAATAGCCATGGACGAAATCATGGCCGTCAAAGACCATACCACGTTAACCTTGGTGGACGGCAACAAAATCTCAGCCAAAACTACCGACAAGGCTGCAAGGGAAAATACCAATACGACGGCAGCAATAGCCACCTTAACAACATCAGACTCAGTAACCCGATGAATGGTGAATACCTTGATAAACAGATTATCCACATTTTCACGCTCAAGAATCGACTCCAAAGGTTGATCTTTATAAGCAAACCCAATACTAATATCGTAACTATTTTTCTCAAACGATTTAGGGATATCCAACCTAATATAATCAGAAAAATTATAACCGACCTTAATATCGGAATATTTTATACCATCAACCGTTTCATTAATGGCAATTATCCGCCTATCCTCGCCATTACTCAACATATACACAAAACTACTGTCTTCATAGAAATTTTTGGACAAATAAAACTGACTGAAAAAGGTAATGCTACCGCCAGACCTGAAGTATGGTGGTGAAAGTAACTTTATGTTGTAGAAGTAATTCCCCTGAATATTGTACGAATTCGAGTTCACTTCAGTACCAACTTTGAGCCCCGAAACAAACACAAGTCCGGAAGCAACAGCCACGATTGTCAAAATAACGAGGCGTAACCCTAGCCAAAACCCTAAGACTGAAAACCCAACCTGTATTTTTTGTAGAATATTTGTATTTGCACCCATGTTTCTCCCAAGGGGAATCTTAATAAGACGTACCGATAGTTATCCAAATAAACTAGCAATATTTATGCCTTATGCATAGGCAGGCACAAGTGTTGACAAGCAGGCACAAGTGTTGACAAGCACAGCCCCGACGCTACACATAAACTTTATTGATTTAATCCAACACATCCGTTAAAATAAGCGGTATGAGTAACCTTTTTGCACAGATAACAACCTATTCCAAAATGATAAAAATTAGCCATACCCTCTTTGCCATGCCGTTTGCTGTATCGGGCATTGCCGTCGCCATTGCACATCAATACCGTGTTGCCCCTGATGGTGTATCGGTTTACGGGTTCGTTGGCGATGCTATCCTGATTGTGATTGCCGTAGCATTTGCTCGCAGTGTTGCCATGGGGGTAAACCGTGTGGTTGACAGTGGTATCGATCGACGAAACCCCCGCACAGCTGGCAGGGAGATACCATCTGGGCAAATCAGCAACAGCACCTCCATGCTTTTCATAACAATATCTGCTATTGGTTACGGTATCGCTTCCCTCCTACTGTCCCCCTTATGTTTCGTCCTGTCTCCCATCCCCGTTGCTCTGTTTGTGCTGTATGCCTACAGCAAGCGGTTTACAGCTTTGTGCCATTTTATCCTCGGATTATCCCTTGCCATCGCCCCCATTGGTGCGTTTATTGCCATTACGGGAACACTCTCGTGGGGGATTATCCTTTTGGGCAGTAGCGTGCTTGTGTGGACTGCGGGGTTCGATATTATTTACGCCCTTCAGGATATGAGTTTCGACAGGAGTGAGCGTCTCCACTCGGTACCGTCAATATTGGGTCGCAATAGTGCTGTGGGGCTATCGCGTTTGCTTCATGCCCTGTTTGTGGCTCTATTAATCTTATCTGGGGTATTTTTGGGGTTAGGAGCATGGTTTTACATGGCAGTATTGTTCGCAAGTGCGTTGATTGTCTGGCAACATGTTATTGCAGGCAGGGATAACGGAAATCACGGCGGAACGAATCACCTCATGCAAGCCTTCAACGTTAATATTTATATTAGCATTGCGGTAATGGTGGGGGTACTTTTGGACGTACTGCTGTAGCGTCTTTGTGTGCCGTGTGGCTAGGTGCCGTGTGGCTAGGTGCCGTGTGGCTAGGTGCCGTGTGCATTAGTTAGGTGCCGTGTGCCGTGTGGCTAGGTGCCGTATGCCGTGTGCATTAGTTAGGTGCCGTGTGCCGTGTGGCTAGGTGCCGTGTGCCGTGTGCATTAGTTAGGTGCCGTGTGCCGTGTGCCGTGTGCCGTGTATCTAGATGCCGTGTATCCAGCCTCTGTTGGCAATGCTCTCAGTTGTGCCATCCTTCCGGCAAACAACTCCGTGGTGTCCACCTTCGGCGTACTCCTCGCACCACCCCACAGGGATAATCTCACGCCCCAAAGCTGTTCGCAAATGTTCTTGCAGTCCGTACGCCTCTTGGGGGGCAACGGTAAACAGTAGTGCAAACTCTTGTCCCGACGAAAGGCAGTGCTCCAAAGGTGAAACTTTGCCCACGTCCGTGCCATCGACGCCAATCATCCCCCCCAACTTTTGCACACGGTCAACCATGGTTGCAATATGCTCCAACGGGAGTGCGTCCTCATGGACAACACACCGCACACCACTACTTTTCCCTAGCCTTGTCAAGTCAATACCGAGCCCGTCGGATATGTCCATGCAGGACGTTACAACACCGGTGGCAGCTAGGTGCAGACCTAGGTTCATCTCTGGAGGGCGGTTGTAGTGGTAGTACAGGTCGAGTTCCCCTTCCAATGGATTGCTCGTTTCGTGAGAACGACGACTCAGCTGTGTTTCGTTGGCGAGGGCAATGTTTGTGAGACCAATGGGTCGTGATATGAATATTATATCGCCAGCCGTTGCCCCCGAGCGTGTTAGAATATTATGCTCTGCCCTGCCAAAAAGTGTGAGGGACAGCACAATGCTAGAACCACCGCACGTATCGCCACCAATGAGGCGAATACCGTTCCCATCGCACAGCTCTTTGATGGTGCTAGCTGTTTCGCGTGAGAGGAACTCTACAGGGGCACTAATGTTGAGTATCCCGTGCTCAGCCCTCGCACCCATGGCAGCCATATCGCTAATATTCGACGTGAACAGGTAGTGCAACACATGCTTACGTGGCGTGGTGGGGTGGAAATGCACACCCTCAACAACGGTATCGCTAACGTAAACGTAGGGGGACACAAAAACACCATCATCCCCGATGCCGTCCACCCCCCCCGAAGGGTTGAAGTGGCTTTGCAGGTTGTGGATGAAGCTCAGCTCCATAATGCCCCCTACTTCAGGATTTGAATACGAAAAACTTCCACGTTTCTAGCGACAGAGTTTGCCACGGTGTACTCTACTACAACGGGGAACACCTCGCCAACACCAAAATTATCCCCTGCAGTGGGGCGAACAGCATACTGTGTCAGCATGTCAGACACGCCAGCAACCATTGTGTGCCCCATGTCGTTCCCAGTGTTTATGCCTGAGGCGAGCCTCTTGGGCACAAACCCCTTGATGTTGATGATGTTAACAAAATAAGGCACATCTGTTTTGGGTAGCAGGAAATAGATGGGGGTGAAGGTGTCCCCTTTGTTGAGTACGATATTTTGAGCAACAGGGTAGACGCCTATCTGTCCGTTGACTGAAGCTAGCAGGGATGGTGTTGTTGGTGTGGCTAGTCCTGTGGACAGGGTTTCCCCACCTCCCCGAGGCACGGGTGCAGGCACAGGTGCAGGCACAGATGCTTGCACGGGTGTTTGCACAGGTGCTTGTACTTGGAAGAATACCTTGCCAACACTAACAGAATCTTTGTAGACATTTGCCACAACCTTACCACGCTCAGACATTACATGGGGCGTATTTGTGTCCAACTGCCCACGCCCCCCTTTCGCATCTACCCCGATAATATCCACGGTGTAGCCACGTTGATAGTTGCCGTAAATATTTTTCACTGTAACAGTTGACCCTTGTGTTACGTTGATGGTTTGCCCTGATTGTAGGGCATACTTTGTGCCGTCCACGTCCACAACAACATGGCTCATGGTTGGTGCCACCACTGGCGATACCGATTCGTTGACGATAATTCCGTAATATGCCAAAAGTGGGATGGCGGCGTAAACATGTACTAATACTTTGTCCCTAACCGTTGGCAGGTTTTTGGATGCTTCAATTGCGAACGCAGGCTTGCATTCAGCTGTCAGTACGTAGTAGGTGGAAGCGTTTGTCATGGATGTGTAGTATTTCGATGTTTCTTCAAAAGTTCTTGTGTTGAAGTATTCGAGGTAGTATTTTTCTAGCTGAATGCGTTCGTTGGCACTTTTTATGGCCATGAATGCTGGTTCACGCAGGTTTAGTATGGTGTCGTTGCTACATGTGTATTCGTCGGAGTCGGTAACAACCGATTGACCGAACCTATCAGGTGAATACGACCAGTCGGTGTACTCTTTGCGGTGAAAGCCCCAGCCATCGTGGAAATTAATAAACACATCCGCTTCACTGATATATTTTTTAATGGTCTCAATGGCACCACGCATTTTTTCGTAAGTGATATTTTTGAATTGGCGATTCATATCCACAACCGTTGCACGCTCAGCAATGGCAACAGCTTTGGCGTTGGCACGTGGGATAACGATTAGCGTTCCGGTATCCACCTGCATGTCGATGAACTGATCAGCGGCAAGGTATCCCCCCTCTTCATCGCCTTGAATACCGCCGACAATGAGTCCTGTTGCACCGGGTTTTGCTCCTGTGATAATGTACACGTCCAAGGGGTAGTCGGTTTGCGGGAAGTATGAGATATGTTTCACGTTGTTCGGCTCGAATACCATTTTCCGTGCATGTGCAGTGGAGGGTGTGGCAATCAGTGCACTTATGGTGATTAGTGCCCCCATGGTTAGTAGAAGGCTTAGTCGGCTGATATTCGTAAGTTTATTCATAGCTACAAGTGTGCCTTGCATAGGGGAGGCGTGCGTGTGTGTCATAAATATGTTCCCCTTTTTAATAATCTTTGATGTGTGATAAGTTGTGCCCCAGTGCTTCAGTGCCCCAGTGCTTCAGTGCCCTGTGCCCCATTACAGATTGAACCAAGCTTCTGAGCGGATACTGAATAGGTCGGGTCGTCCTGTTAGCACTAAGGTTTTTTTGCCCGTATCGGCGACGGTGTCTGAGTCGTATTTTTGGATAAAGCTCACCTTGACCCTGCCCGAGGCAATGGATTCAATGGTTACGTTGGAGTATTCCACGGAAATGTTCCCTGCCCTATCAAATACGCCTTGTTTGTATGCAGTAAACTGTCGGAGCCCCATGTTGGTGCCCCTATGGCGGAATGCCGGTGCGTACATAGCTATGTAGCCGTCCACATCTTTTGTTTCCCAAGCCTGTGTCCATTCTTGCAGGAATGTTTGTACGTAAGGCATAATCGCCTCTTTTTTGGCATCAGCATCGCTGGAAGTAAACTCTTCAGAGATAACCTGCAGTCCACCTGCTCCACCTGCTCCACCTACTCCACCTGCTCCACTTAGTCCATTGAGTTCATGGGCAGTATCTTTGACGTAGTAACGCTTGTTGCCGTAGGATATGAGGTTGTTTGTGGCGTAAAGTTGGTTGAAGTCGTAAACAACTAGGTCGCGTTCGACGAAAACCGTTAGGTTATTGAAGGTGATTAGTTTGTTCCCTTTGAGCATTTGTGCCATGCGTCTGTTTTCGGCGAGTGTTGTCCCTGTTGTTTCTGTGGTGGTTTCTGTGGTGGTTTCGGGTATTTGTTTGTTAATTGAGAGTCCGTAATCCATTATACTTTTTTTGCGTCCAAGGAAGCTCCCACGTCTGACCCCTGCGGGTGTTTTGAACTGTTGGTGGAACATGGCGGCGTAAGTATCGTAATCGTTTGTGCTCCATGCGTTTGTGAAGTTTTCGATGAAGTTGTAGTAGCGGGTTTTTTCCTGTTGGTAGGCGTCTTTGTTGGTGGTAAAGTTTAGGGTTTCGCCGATGACAGTGGGAACGCCTACAGTCATGTAGGTCATTAGTCGGTCGAATCGTTCGTTGCCCATGGCGATGCACCCGAGTGTAACGGGTTTGTGTTTTTCGGGGTTTAGTCCGTGTATCCAGATACCGCTTCCGCCTCGCCCTTCGATTTTGTCGACAATGTTGGGGTAGTTGATGGGGAATGCACCTGTGCCGTAAATATTGCCCACTTGGCTGCCGTATCGATTTGTGAGGTATTTGTTGCTGAGGTAGTCCACGGTGTAGTAGACCCCTTCGGGTGTTTTGCGATCCCCTTCGCGTACCTTGTCCCCCTCAGCCTCGCCGACTAGGATGTCGAATGTATCGGTTATTTTGAGTGTGTCTCCTTGGTATGTTCCCACGTATATTGTGAGGTTGCTTTTGTCGACAAATGCAACATTTTTTTGCTGGCTTTGGTTGTAAATAAATATGTTAGCGAGGCGGAGTGTGTTGTTGTTTATTGCGTTCATGTTGTTGACGGCAGTGGTGGTTGAGAATTTTATGGCACGCTCACGTATGCTTCGATAGTCCACACTGGTGTTGTATGCGAAGTTGTATGCTGCTGTGTCGCTTCCGGCGTCGCTGTAGTTGTCGGTGGTTTCGGCAGTTTCGGCGGTTTCGGTGGTGGAATCGCTGGCAAGGTCATCGGATTCAGCCCACGCCACCGCAGTGAGCATGTAGGTTGCGAGCCCCACCATGCTTAATACATAAAGTAATACATGTTTAGTCTTCATAAAAAACATTCTGCTTAGCTCCTGATTGTGTATGCGTATGTGTCTGTGTATTTTTGTCCCTTGTCCCTTCCTTGGGTACGCTCTAAAACACATTCATTTTAACAAAGCAGTACAGCTTTGGCAAGGCAATTCGCAAGGCATTTGGCGAGCCGGTTTGTTAATTTAGAGGAACACAACTGTTACGGCGTCAAAGCCTTGTTCGCCTTGTTCGTGGTCGGCTAGTCGGAATGTTTTCACTCGCCTATCAGATTTCAGAAATTGGTGCACAGCTCGACGTAAGTCTCCGCTTCCCCGTCCGTGTATCACGTATATTTTGTCGTGATTAGAGAGTACGGCTTCGTCTAGGAATCTGTCGAGTTCGTCGATTCCGTCATCCACACGCATCCCCACCAATACTTTTTCCAATGATGTGTAGGTATTTACGGTGTTGACAACTTGCACGCCTTTGTGTGTTCGTTGTTTGTGTTGTGTGTTTTTGGATTTCGGCACATTCCGTCCTGTGTTGTTGTCAGTGTCTCCGCGACTATTTCCGCGGCTGTTTTTATCCACGACGGCTGCTGTTTGGTTGTTGATGTCTTTTCGTGGGAATGTTACCCTCATCCCCCCTAGGTCTAGTACGATTTTCGAGCCTTCAATTTCGATAACTGTTGCTTCTTTCTGGTATTTGTTGAGGAATATTGTGTGTCCGACGTTAATGTCTTTGAGTGCCACTTTGTGTTTGTCCACAGCTTTGACGCGACCCCGAACAGCTGTTAGAAGTGTTTCGGCATTTTGCACCTTAGTTTCTGGTTTATTTGTTGTGGATGCTCCCACCTTCCCGCCTCGAACGGAATTGCGTACAGCCTCTTTGGATAGTCGTTTTGCTTGTTGTAGCAGTGCCATCGTTTCGCTTAGTAGGTCTTCTTCTTTCATGGCAAGTTTGGTTGTTAGGTTGTTTTCCCGTTGTTTTAGGTCTTCGCGTTGTTCGTTGAGGTATCTTTCGAGTTCGGCTACTTCCAAGGCTTGTGCGTCAACTTTTACACGCATTTCGTTGAGTTCTTCCACACTTTTTTCCAGCATGGTTCGACTTGCATCCACAAGGTGTTCGGCACGTTCTAGCACTTCTTCGGGGAGCCCCATGCGTCTTGCTAGGGTAAACGGATTCGACACCCCCATGACCCCTTTGAGGAGCTTGTACGTTGGCATGAGTGTTTCTTCGTCAAACGTTGTGCCGTAAGAAACTGCCCCTTCGTGGGCAAAGCCAAGCTTTTTCACTTCACCGTAATGGGTCGTAACGATACATTTAACACCTTTCGACAGCATGCTCTCCAAAACAGCAACAGCCAAAGCAGCACCTTCACGTGGCTCAGTGGACGAACCGAGCTCATCGAGCAGAACAAGATCGTTACCCTGAGCTGTTTCGAGAACACGTTTAATGTTGACCACATTAGCGGAAAAGGTGGAGAGGCTCATATCTATGGACTGATGATCGCCTATGTCTGCCATGATGGTGCGGTAATCCATCACAACAGCTTTTTTGCCAAACAGGGGCAGCCCACACTTGGCAATGATGTGGTTCAATCCCACAGACTTCAACGCCGAACTCTTACCGCCAGCGTTGGCACCAGAGATAACTGCCAAGGAGCAACTCTCGTCCAAATCAAACGAAATAGGAACAGATGACGACGACTTACCACTAGTTGCACGGCTCATCAAGTAAATTACAGGGTGATGAACGCCAACTAAGCTGATACTAGTGTTGGAAAACTCAGGGTAACAATACTCAAACTGACTGTAAATGTGTGCGGTCTCCAAGAAAAACAGCAACTCACCGTACAACGACCAAAGATGCACAAAATTCTCGTAACTATCATAAACCTCATCCGACAAGTCGCGAAGTATTCGAAATACCTCTGCACGCTCGTCGGACAACGCCTGATGAATACTATTGTTCACCGACGCCAAATCTGACGGCTCAACAAAAAATGTCTGACCAGATTTCGACACACCCTGCAAAATGCCGTTGGAAATATGGCTCCTATAAGAACTCTTGCAAGCAATGGTGTAACGACCGTTTTTCATGGTCAAAACATCATCCTGAATAAAACGAGAGGAGTTCGCACCGTGAGTGTAATTCTGAGCAATACCGTAAGCAGTATTACGCGAAGAACGAAGCACGCCTCGAATACGACGCAACTCAGGTGTCGCATCATCGCGAACACCACCAAGATCATCCACACACTGACGAATACGACTGGCCAAGGAGGAATAATCAGGAAGAGACAATGCAAGGGAAGTCAATGCAGGCGTATCTTTGAAGTCAGACAGCGAGGAACGTAACAACTCAACATCATGAATCAACAGTTGCAAATTGTACAACCACAAACCCTCAAATGTTGTGCGAAACTCCATGTCCACTTCATCCATTAAATGGAAGAAAACAGTGTCAGGTGCAGGGGAATAAGACGACAAAGGCACAAATAGCATCGACTCGCCGAATAACTTGTGGGAACGGGATATTCCACCCATATCCGTACTACCATCGGAGCTTAATAAAGGCTCCAAACCTGTGAAAAAATCTAACGAAAACGACGAAACATAACGACTGGATAGAAGAGTTTTAAACGTACCAAAATCTAGGGCAGCATAATCCTTCCATGAGCCATGATCGTCAACCTGAGAAGAGTGTATCATACGCCTAGCCCCACTAGATCAATAATGCTCGTCGCAACAGCCCACAACGTAGCAACAGTGTTCGCCGTAGTAAGCCACAACGTAACAACAGCCCCGTTATACGCCATAGTAGATCGTAATCAAGTAAAACACAGAAACTGTTACCAACAAACCCCAAACAAGACCAAGTATGCCCCCCAATATGCTAGAACGCAGACTTGGTTCGGTGCGAAGACTGTTATCCATGAAGGTCAGCAGTCGCGAAAACATGAAAAACCTTACCGAGCCAGAAATCTTGCCTATGGCGAAAAATGTTAAACGTACACCGCCAAGGTACAACATCCCCAGCAGTGTAACATAAACGTATGGGTAAGCAGTGCTCGCCAAAAATGGGAGCAACGACACAACTAAAACATAAACGAACGGTGTTGCTAAAACGGATATTTGGTACGCAATGTTAAACACCAAAAGGGATAACAGCGTAAACATCGCTCCTTTGCGAAAACCTACAACGGCGAAAATCAGTATGGGGGCAAATAGTGATACGTAAATTAAAGTCATGTCAATGGCACCTACCATGTTTATTTAAAAGCTAACGAACAGGAGCGATTAAGCTACAGAATAAAACTCACATAGCTCACAAGAGCATTAGCAACGGGGGAGTTCAGTATGGACGATATAAATGGTGTGCCCATGGGAGCGAAAATCTGCACCAAGTAGAACAAAATACTTGCCAAAAACACACCCATCACAGCACCAACAAGACCACCGAGAAACCTCGAAAGCCATCTTGGGCGAGTAAAGTTTAGGATACGTTTAAACATCATGTTTGTTATCATGCCTAGGAAAAGGTATGCTAAGTACATTATTATCACGAAGATTGCGATATACATGTATGCCCCGAAAATGGGGATGATACCAACAACAATGGGGAATACAATTGGTGCCCCAAATTTGGCAGCCATGTAGGAGCCGTAAAGAACGGCTACAGCTGTAACCGACCTTAATATGCCCCGATAAAACCCTAATCCTGCGTACAGAGTCGCCAATACGGCAACAATAATAATATCTAGAAACCCTAACATCCTTCTCCCCCTTGGCGTTGTTGGCACAGTGGCACGCAACAAGACCATCAGTTAATTCTTTTCATCTATTTATGTTTTTGTTTAGTCGTTTACAAACGATTTCACTAGGTTGTTGACAACTTTGCCTTCAGCACTGGCACCTACTACTGCCATTACGCCTTTCATGAGTTGCCCCATTGCGGCACCGTTTTTGCTTCCTTTGTCGATTCCGAGTTTTTCGGCTTCGGCGGTTATAATTTCCACGATTTCGGTTTCGGATAGTTGTTTGGGCAGGTATTGTGTGAGTACATCGTATTCGGCGATTTCTTGTTCAGCAAGGTCGTCGCGTCCTGCTTCTTTGTATTGTTCTGCTGCCACTTTGCGTTTTTTGATGGCAGATTGCACAACTTTGATTGTATTTTCGTCGCTAGGTTCGTTGCCTCCGTCGGTTTCCGAGTATTTAATTTCAGAACGCAACATGCGTAAAACTCCCAGTGCAGTTTTGTCTTTGTTACGCATGGCTTGTTTCATATCGTCAAAAATCTTATCGCTCAGCATATTTATTCCCTCTCGTGTTGTGTATTTTGTTTTATTTTATCATTACTAGTGTTTCGATGATGGAAGGGTCGAGTGTTGATTTGTTGTTGAACACATCTTCAAAGCTTGTGAACGCTATTTTGCCCCCTTGAATGCCTACCATGAGTCCTGTTTTGCCGTCAAGGAGTGCTTCCACGGAGGTTCGTCCTAGTATGGATGCTAGGTTTCGGTCGTATGCAGTTGGAGCTCCACCCCGTTGCACGTGTCCGAGTATGGTAATGCGTGCGTCGAGTTCGGGTGCTTTTTTCTTAACCTCTGATGCCATTTCTAGCACGGATCCGGCACCTTCGGCAACAATAACAATATTGCACCTGTAGCCGTTGTTGTGTCTTTCTAGGAGTTGTTTGATCCCTTTGTCCCAGTCGAATTCGTATTCGGGTACGACTACTGCTTCCGCACCTGATGCTAGTGCTGCTTGTGCTGCGAGGTATCCGCTGTTGCGTCCCATGACTTCGACGAAGAAGGTTCTGTTGTGGCTTGATGCGGTGTCGCTTATCATGTCCAGTGCGTTGACGATGGTGTTGAGTGCTGTGTCCACACCGAGGGACATGTCTGTGCCGTAAAGGTCGTTGTCGATGGATCCGGGTATTCCGATGCACCGGATGTTGAATTCGTTGTAGAGATCCCTTGCACCGGCTAGTGATCCGTCTCCTCCGATGACAACGATGGCTTCAATGCCCCTAGTTTTTAGGTTGTTGTAGGCTTTTTCGCGTCCTTCGAAAGTGCGAAATTCTTGGCAGCGTGCTGAGTAGAGGAATGTTCCGCCCCTGTGTAGTATTCCGCCAACGTCGTGGGATTGGAGTATTCTCATGTTGTTGTCGATCATCCCTTGGTATCCGTTTTCGATACCGTACACCACGAGTCCTTTGGCATGTGCAGTACGCACAACGGCACGTATGGCTGCGTTCATTCCGGGGCTATCGCCACCGCTGGTTAAAACACCTATTGTTTTCATAATTTTGCTCCGTTAGATACTTTTGTAGTTGCGTCAGTGTTGGACGTTTAAACATTTTAATACGTCCATGGTTTAAACGCAATTGGTTCTATGTTTTATTCATTCGAAAAGTATAATCTCTTAATTGTATCATATTTTAACAATTATTACATGCAATATTTGAAACCTTTCAGAGTTGCCACTCCATCGTAGTATTTTTTGAGTGTGGCGTAGTCTGTTAGGTGCACGGTGATGCTTAGTGATATGTATTTCCCTGACGATGATTCTTTTTGGTGTATTTTTGGGGAAGCCTCGGCAAAGAAAGCTTCCACTGCTGGTACAAATTCGGGGGTATTGATACCGATGACTTTGTAGGTGTAGTCTAGGGGGAATTCGAGCATGTCTTCTAGGGATCCAGCGGTTAGTTCGCCGCCTCCAAGTGTGTGCAGTCCCACTTTCGCTTTTTTGAGGGTAGCGGGGTCGAATTCTGCCATCCCTTCAACCTTACGAATACTGTTTTCAGAACGCTCAACGCCCTGTTCTTCGTTGTTTACACCATCTACACTATTGGTGTTGCTTGTATCTTGGTTCATAAAATCCACCTTGTTTATTTATTATCCATTTGTTATTTGGTTACTTTTGTGCGTTGGTGTTGGGTCGGGAGTACTTGAAGAAGTAGGAGCGTTGGCGACCGAACTTGCGGTAGTATTTTGTGGAGAAGTAGTGTGAGTCGTCGTGTGTGAAAGGTTCGTCTTGCATGTTGGACAGAGCACCACCCGAGGCACAGTTTTCTAGGGTATGCTGTATTCCATCCAAGCCTGTGGCATAGTCTTCGTTGTCTGTGGCAATATTGAGAACGCCTTCAGGTTCTAACAGGCTCGCAACTAGTGCGACAAATTGCGGATTAATGATACGTCTTTTCCTGTGGCGTTTTTTGAACCATGGATCGGGGAAGTTGACGTAAACCTCGCTGATGGATGATTTCTCCAGTAGGTGCATGTAGAATATTGCATCGAAATGCACCACACGAACGTTACTCAGCCCCAGCGACTTGCATCGGCGTATGCATTTTGTTGCCCCCTCCTTGAATACTTCGAATCCGATAAAGTTGGTTTCGGGGTTATTTTCCGCCAAGTTGATGAGGAATTCGCCGTTGCCTATCCCCACTTCAAGGACAGTTTTGTTGCTGTTGGAGAAGATTGTTTCAGGTCGCACTTCAGGGTAGTTTGGTGCGTATTTTTCAATGGTGTCCCACATGTTGTTGCTGTAAATGTATCGGTTGTCGATGAAGTTCGTGAAGCTACTGTTTTGGTCGTTGCCGTGTTTGTGGTTGCGTATTACAGTTCCGTGTGAGTTGTTTGTGTTGCGTGTTGTCCGCGTGCCGATATTGGGGTTGAAGTAGTCGTACCAGCCGTATTTCCCCACAATTGGTTTGTTGTTTGTTTGTTGTTGAGTGTTAGCGTTAGCGTTAATGTTAGTGTCGTTCATTGCTATCTATCCAGTTTGTTTGTTGTTAGTGTTTCCGATAATCTGTTCTACTTCGTTGCTGTTCATTTTGTTTACGGCTATGGTTTTGAATCCTTTGTAGGTTACGAACCCCATGGGAGCACCTTTTACGTTTCTCACATTTTTGCGTATTGTGTAGTCTATTTCCACCTGTTTGTTGGTTGTTTTGGTGTAGTGTGCTACTAATCGAGCCATTGTGTGTATTAGCGTGTCCAGTTTTTCTTGATTATGGTTGTTGGTGTTGTCATTGCTCCAGCGTATTATTCCGTGTGCGGATGGTATCCCTTTTGCGTGCACCCAGTGGTCGTGTGGTAGAGCTTCCCTTAGTAGTTCGTGGTTTCCGCGACTATTTTTGCCTAGCATGCACAGTACGCCGTCTATTTCGAATCGGTAGAACCCTTCATGTTTTAGTCGAGCGTCCAGTTTTTTGCGTCCTTTGGCACCACCGGAACCGTGTTTGTTATGTTTGTGTTTCCCTTTGCTGTTTTTGGCGTTAGGTTCGTCCCCTTTTTTGCCAAGGAGTAGCACGTTGCTACGCATGTAGAGCAGTTCGCCGTAAGGGGCTGTTTCGCAGTAGTGTTCCTGTTCTTCGTAAAACTTCACATAACTTTCCATGAGGTTGAGCCTTTCTTGTATGACAGGGATACCTCGCTCGAGGCGTCCTGCACGGTGGTAAAGGCGTTTCATGTAGTCGTGGACGTGTAGGTCGCTGTTGTAGGTGTATCGGATACCTGTTTCAACACCTTCAGGGGTATATTTTGTAAGGTTGTAAACGCCGTGTCCTCGAACCGTGTGCAGGTTCATCTTTAGGAGGTCTGCCTCTTGGCGATATTTTTCGTAGTTTGAGGCGTTATCCAACTCGGTACGCAAACCTTTACACAGCTTAGTGTATTTTTTGAGCCCCTTACGAATACTACTTGCAACAGAGATTCGCAGGGTAGTTTCCCGCGGTGTTAAGGATTGCAAGTACGCCCCCATCTCTGGGCTCAGAAAGTTGTATGCAAGATACGCTGATTCACTAGCAACGACGTTTTCGGGGGGCAGCTTGCTCCCATTGGCAACACCATCCACGCCACAGGCATACCTTGTGAAGGGTAGCAGTGTGGAATCTTGGGCATAAAAGTCGGTGCCCGTGTTTATCTCATGGAGAATGTACTCCAAAGCCAAACCATAACCGTACAGCTCAACCAGAGCAACAGCCTCACGTACAAGGGGTTTTGAGAACCCTTCGAGGGACGAAAAATACGCCTCAGCAACAGGTGCAGAACTATCTTCAGGAGCGTCAGCCACAGCCTCAGAGGCAGTGTGGTAGTGCGACAAAGTCATGGACTTATTGGACGAAAAAGGCTGATAAACATGGGACACACCGATGGAACGCGAAGCATCCATGTTACGCTGATTGAGGTTGTAGAGGATACGACCAGTTTCACCATCGAGGATGAAGAAGTTGGACATGGCACCAACAATCTCAAACACTAACCGAAACCGCTGCAACTTACCACTAGGTCGACGCTTGCATATGTCAATAAACCCTATGCGATCGTGCCCATGGGTGGAGAACCCCTCAACAATACCGCCACGCAAGTTCTCAAAAATACCCACCTGCTTCGACGAAAACGTATCGCTCACAAACGACAGGCTAGCTCGACCAGAGCCGAACGTAAATGCCAACGAGTGTACCTCTTTTTTGTAAAGATTGAGGTAGATGGCATCGTTCCATAGTAGGAGTGAGTTCACTTGTGCACCAGCATTAGCACCAGCGTTAGCGTTAGCGTTAGCACCAGCATTAGCGTTAGCGTTAGCACCAGCACCAGCGTTAGCACCAGAGCCAAAAGCCTCGTTACAGCATCGAAAAAACTTGTATAAACTCAAACCATCCATAAAAAATACGCCTAAGTCAGGGACGACAAAGCACGAACAACTGATTCTAGCTGTTCGTTTAGGTCTGCAACCTTTGCCCTATCCTTGGCGATAACATCTTTGGGTGCACTTTCCAGAAACCTTTTGTTTTCGAGTTTTTTGCTGTACACGGTCAAGTCTTTCAGTAGTCCTTTCTTTTCACGTTCGAGGCGTGCAATTTCTTGCGGGATATCGATGTAGTTTTTGATATTGACTGCAACTTCAAAATTGGATGAAACCTTGGTGGCACTCCCTTCAGGTGCGTCTTCAAGTGTTGCAACAAAATTCATTGTTTCCACGTTGGCAAGGGCGTGAACAAGGTTTTGCGACTGTTCCAGTGCCCTTTGAGGAGCTTCATCGCAACGCACCAAAATACTTAACTCAACCTTGGCAGGGATATTGTACTCCCCACGAATGTTACGTACCATGGTGATAAACTCCATTGCTAGCCCCATCTCAGTTTCGCCACGTTGAAACGCCTCTGAAATTTCGCCTGCACCGTTACCCGTCAGTGCTTGTTCAATTGACGGGTTTGGGTATTCTTCCACCATGATGGATTGTGTTCGTTTGTTGGGCAGTTGCTGATAGATGTACTCGGTGAGGAATGGTGCAACACTATGGAGCATGATTAGTGAGCTACGCAAAACGTACAGTGTCATGCTTGTTGCTTCGTCCCGTATTTTTGCACCGTGGTTGGTGGATGTGTCCACCTTGGCAAGTCGTACTTTGACAACTTCGAGATACCAGTCGCAATAAGTGCTCCAGAAGAAGTCGTAAGCGGTTTGCATGGCACCGCCAAAGTTGTACCCTTCCAACTGTTGCGAAAATTTATTGAGTGCAGTATTGAGCTCCATGATTATCCACCTGTCGGCGGTATCCACCACACCTTCGTCGCTAATTGTGGGCTCGATGTATGTTGCGTCTTGAGCGTTTATCATAACAAAACGGGATGCGTTCCATATTTTGTTTGTGAAGTGGTAAAACCCTTCGATACGGTTGACGTCTAGCTTAATGTCTCGCCCCTGAACGGCAAAAGCTGCCAAGGACATTCGTAATGTGTCGGCACCGTATTTGTCTACTATCTCAAGGGGGTTCACAACATTCCCTTTGGATTTGCTCATTTTTTGACCGTCTGAGTCTCGCACCAAGGCGTGGAAGTATACATTGTCAAACGGCTTTTTGCCTGTAAACTCGTACCCCATCATTATCATTCGTGCAACCCAAAAGAATATTATGTCAAAACCTGTGGAGAGCACGGACGACGGGTAGAATCTGTCCATCATTGCCGTATCTTCTGGCCATCCTAGCACAGCAAACGGTAGGAGTTGCGACGAGTACCACGTATCTAAAACGTCAGGGTCTTGGTGTGATATTTCTCCGCCACATGTGGAGCAAGCGGTGGGTGTTTCCATGCAAACGGTGGTGTGTCCGTTGTGGCAGTAGTATGCGGGGATACGGTGCCCCCACCAAAGTTGGCGAGAGATGCACCAGTCGCGAATATTCGTCATCCAGTCGAAGTAGAGGTTTTGCCATGTTGGCGGGTGGAGTTTAATCTCCCCAGATTTCACAGCATGGATACCAACGTCGGCCATATCTTTCATGCTCAAAAACCATTGCTCAGACAGGCGTGGTTCGATTATGGTGGAGCATCGGTCGCACGATCCTACAGCATTGGTGTGGTCGTGTGTGGCAATCAGATACCCCGCCTCTTCCAGCCCCTGAACAACCTGCTTGCGTGCCTCAAACCTATCCAAGCCAGCATACTTGCCTGCAAGTTGGTTTAGTGTACCATCCGCGTTGATTACTTCGAGGTGTTCTAGGTTGTGCCGTTTGCCTATTTCAAAGTCATTAGCATCGTGGGAGGGTGTAACCTTGAGGCATGCTGAGCCGAACTCCATATCCACGTAATCGTCTGCAATAATGGGGATACTGCGACCAACAAGTGGGAGCTCCACCATCTTGCCAATAAGGTGCTTGTAGCGATCATCATCGGGGTGCACAGCAACAGCAACATCGGCAAAATAGGTTTCGGGTCGCGTTGTGGATATGACAATATGACCACTGCCCTCAGCAAGGGGGTACTTTATGTCGTACATTAAGGATTTGCTCTCAACGCTATTGGTCTCCAAGTCGCTAATGGCAGATAAGCACCGCGGACACCAGTTAACCATGTATTCGCCACGGTAGATTAGCCCCTTGTTGTAAAACTCAACAAAAGTATGGCGAACAACACGACTAAGGTTGTCGTCCATGGTGAACCACTCCCGCGACCAGTCGCAAGAAGCACCGATACGCATCAGTTGGTTTTTAATGCTACTGCCGTACTCCTCCTTCCACTCCCAAACACGCTCCACAAACTTCTCACGACCCAAATCATGACGCGTTACGCCATCTTTGAGGAGCTCACGTTCAACAACGTTTTGTGTGGCAATCCCTGCGTGGTCAGTGCCCACAGACCAAAGAACTTCGTACCCGCGAAGGCGATGGTAGCGAGCGAGCATATCTTGCAGGGTAGTGTTGAGGGCATGACCGATATGCAGGTTGCCTGTAACATTTGGCGGCGGGATGAGCATGGAGAAAGGTGGCTTGGTGCTGTCCATGTCCACCTCGAAGTAGCCGGAATCAAGCCAGTACGAATAAATATCGGACTCGTAATCGCCAAACAGTACACGAGACGACGACCACGACTCGGAAGTGAATAGATGGGCTAAAGGGTGGTTATTTTTCGACATACTTGGACTCCTGCACCCCCTCAATATGCAGGCACGCGAACACACAACTTACATACGATTAAGGCGACTAAATTTATTAATTTATTGAAAACTACAGCACGAATACGACTATGCAGGCACGACCATGCAGGCACGACGCCAACGTAACACAAGGTGTGCAGGCACGACGCAATTTTACATGCTAATGTTTACATGCTAATGTTTACATGCTAATGGTTGTAATCGTTGCCCAGTACGGTAGGAAGCCCATTGGGGAACTCCACCATAAGCAGGTTCTGCTCGCTCAAAACCCGTTCGATAGCCGCAAGCCGATAGGAGTAATAGCTCAGCAAAGACTCGTCCTCTTCGTTACTTATCAGCTCCAAAAGGCACTCTATTTCGTAAAAATAGAACTGCAAACTCTCTGGAATAACATCTGTAAACGGACGTTCATTAATCTTAAACGCTACTTTCATGATGAAAAACTACCTCCAAGTAGCAACCCAAATCGCCACTACCTGCCAAACGGGTAAACGTAATTGTACAATCAGGTGGTAAAAGTGAGCTGAGTGATACCGATTCTGACCATTCTACCAAAATAGTTGCCCTATTGTCAACCAAATCCCAAAAACCTATGTTATCCAGTTGTTGTGCATCGTGAAGGCGATAAAAATCACCGTGGTAAATAGGGAGCATAGGCAACGTAGGAACGGACACCGACGGGTAATACTCATTTATCAGAGTAAACGTGGGGGAGCTAACAGAACCGGAATAACCAAGGTGAGGAGCCAACGCACTAACAAAAGTTGTCTTCCCCGCACCAACTTCACCCGAAAGGTAAACTATTTTGCCACACAGGGAGGGGGCTAGGGAGCCCGCAACATCAGCAAGATCCCCTAAACTCTGAGCCTGATAAACAGAGGTACTCATAAAACCACCTTAAACGAGGAACGGAACACAGGTGCAAGCACGAACATGAACACAGGTGCAAGCACAGGTGCAAACACGAACACAGGTGTAAGTACGAGTACGAGCACGAACACAGGTGCGAACACAGGTGCAAGCACCAACAGCGTCAAAAGCACTTGCACACTCCGTATGTATCTGCAAAAAGTAGCACAAACACCTGCACAGAAATAGTAATCACTAACGCACAACCTACTTCACAATAATCTTAACTGCTGGACCACTGGGTGTTGGTGGTGTTGGTGGTGTTGGGTCTGGCTTATCTGGGCGTTTATCTTTTGGGTCAACAGGGTCTGGTGGTGTTACAGGTGAAGAATCATCAGCAGCAATATCTGCCGCAGGTGGTGCACTCTCCATGTTGGGGATATTTACCCGACCGTTTATGACACTAGGCGTAGCTTGTAGGTCGATAAGTGTTTCGCTTTGTTCCGACTGTGTTTGCTTACGCGTCTGAACCCCTGAAGAGGTTATAACAGCAACTTGACCTGCCGAAACCGAAACCGACTTCTTAGGGGACAGCACAGAGCTAATTGCAACCACACCTCTATTCATGGTAACTTTGGTTCTTGATTCTGTTGCGATTACCCTAAAATTTGTTCCTTTCACGCCGATGATAGAGGTTGTTGTTTTGATTTTGAATGTGCCACGAATGGGTGTTATCGGTGTTATGTCAAAGAGCACATCCCCTTTTTCGAGGTTAACATGCGTATCGGAGTTTTTGTTTAGCTCGTAAAATTTCACACGGGAGCTTGCTCCAACTTCTAAGACAGAGCCATCAACAAGCAAGAGTACTGCCGACGCACCTGAGGAGGTACGAACAATATCTCCCGCCTCGATAATACCGCCAAGCTTAAGGGGTGCACCGCGAACAGCGTCAGGTTTCACAACCTCCACACGCCCTTTCGACTCCATGGCTTCACCAACTTTAACTACTCCCCCAAAAGAGGTTGCTCCCAAGGACATCATCCCCACTACTGCAACAAGGAAAAGTTTCATCATGTTTGCTCCTTAGTTTTTTCAAACTCTGACATTGTGTTGATTTTGTAGCAGCATACTAGGTATCACGCTGACACATCACTCTGCTACTTCCAACCCAAAAACATTAATATATCTAGTTATTACTTTTAATAGTATATCTTACTAGGCATTCTTGCAAGGGTTTTTAAAATACAAGTGAGGTACCAGAGCCGAAAGCCACGTTGCTGTAGTCTCCTAGCCCGTCGTAGAACTGTGCCATATTTGATAAACCTTTGGTGTACTGCCCAGTAACATAAAGTTTGACGCTACTACGGAGAAACACGCCCACGTCAGCACCGACGGTGGTTGTGTAGTAAGTTGGTTGAATTCCCACAGCACCCACAGTAAGATCTACTATTTGATTGAGGTACTGCTCTGCCGATTGGTTCACAAAAAACCCTAAGGAGTATCTGTCGGTAAAGTATCCCCCTTCGTATCCGCCGGCAAAATTAATGAAGGGTCCGGAAGATGTTGTGCCTACAGTCTGAGGTTGCACAGGCGAGTAGGCGAGCCCCTTGGCGAAAATACTATGGTGAATATTTAGGTTGTTGTACCCCAGAGTTATGGATCCCTCCCCTTCAACGGCACCTATTTCGTCTTTTCTTTTGTCGTCAAGGAAGTGGTTGTAGGTAATGGAGATGGGCAAACGGATACTTATTGCGTAGTTCCCTGACCACTGCACTCCTAGCCCAAACCTAGCACGGGTTAGCCCTTCATCACTTGCCCACAACTCGGCAAGAAGATCCAAGGGGCGAACACGATACCCTTCGTTGCTAACTTCCCCTATCAAGGAGAGCCCTGCCACGGAATAAGATAGGTATCCCAAATCCTCTGAGCCAAGGTATCTATTAACATCCACATAAACCGAGCTAGCAACAATATCGAATGTGCTGAATGGGTAGGCTAGGTATGCATAGTTGACAAAAACGCTCGCCGATGGTGCTGCAATGGCTCCTTTGTTGACTAGTCCGGGGTTGAGTTCGTATGTGCCTCGTGCATCTACATAGAAGCTGTGTCGGCTTTTGTAGCTGTTTAGCAGGAGGAAGCCAGATTCGGACAGGCTCTTGGCACCGGGGATGATGAGGGAGCTCATGAGTGCGTACCCGTCGCGTGCACAGCCGTACTGCCCCAGAGCAATGCACGACTCTACGCTGAGCTGTAGTGCTGAGAGGTAGTAGCTACTGCCAGAGGGAACTTTCAGGAAGTTGCGTCTTGCTTGGTAAAATAATCCTTCGCGGTAGTACGTTAAGCCGTAGTAGTAGTAGTATTCGCCGTTTCGGTTGTGAAATTTGTCGAGGTAGTCTCGTGCTTCGCCGTATTTTTGTAGCCCGAAGAGGATGGTGGTAAATTTTATTAGTGAGTCGCGATCGCGAAATGTTGCTGTGTTGAAGTAGTCGCGGTATGCGTCTGCTGCTTTGGATGCTTGCCCCATGTTGGCGTATGTTTCTGCACGGTATCTGTAGAGGCGGTAGTTTTGTGGGTAGAGGGGTTCGAGTGTGTCTAGGAGGAACAAAGCTTCGTCGTAGTTTTCGTCGTTGATGAGTGTTGCTAGTAGGCTTTCGATGGAGCCCATGTTGTAGTACGGTTTTCCGTCGTACCATATTGCTCCTTCACGCTGAGTTGCACCGGATTTGTCATACTGAGGGGACACGCCAAGGGCAGAACCCACAAGGATAGCATGCATAATTATAACAATAAGAAGTGGACGAATCAAAATAAACACGCTATCAAAACCCCAAGGTAGATATTTTAATTAACATAATACTGCAAAAGCACTGCTTTTTACAATAAAAACTTGACTTTTCTATTTGATAACGTTAGAATTCAACTACAAATCAACTGTAAACCTATGCCCATAAGGCATATTGGAGGGATTGTGGCACATACCGTATCAGGAAGAAAAAGGGTTAGACAAAATATTAAAAGAAATGAACGTAATACTGCGTACAAATCTACAATGAAAACCATGGTGAAAAAATACTTGGCAGCTGTAGAGGCTAACGACAAAGAGAAAGCAGCCGTACTCCTCCATGACACTTCTGCTTTCATCGCAAAGCTTGGCGGGAAAGGTATTTTGCATCAAAATAAAGCGTCCAAAAAAATATCACGCCTAACACGCAAAATGGACAAAATAGCTTAACACTGCTCAATACTAAACGCATAGATAGCAATAACTGCTACACAAAACAATCGAATCACCACGGTAACTAACTAGCCAATCAGATGGGCAAAGGGTGCAGGTGTTTTCGGTTGTTTTTGCACGCCATACGCACAAAGCATGTTGCGTGCAAGGTGTTGCCGTGCAAGGTGTTGCCGTGCAAGGTGTTGACGTGCAAGGTGTTGACGTGCAAGGTGTTGACGTGCAAGGTGTTGCGTGCAAGGTGTTGCCGTGCAAGGTGTTGCCGTGCAAGGTGTTGCCGTGCAAGGTGTTGCGTGCCTCCAGATGCTTCCACCCAAACATTTTGCCAACACCGAAAATTCATGCACAACACATAACTGATAGCCACAACAAACAAACACGAAGGAGCAACAACCATGTCCACAAATAAGAAAAAACTACTGCTACACCAATGCTGTGGTCCATGTTCATGTTACCCCATTCACGACCTGAAACTCAAAGATGAATACAACGTCGAAGGGTTCTTTTACAACCCAAACATACACCCCATGAAAGAACTCTACAACCGACTAGAGGCAACTCTCCAACTCAACAAAATTGAAAACGTCAACTCACACTGGGACGAAGAGTACGGACTCAAAAAATTTCTGAAACTCTCCAAAATACCCAAAGAAAGACGGTGCCGTACATGTTATGCCATGAGGTTGCAAAAAACTGCCCAAAAGGCAAAAGAAATGGGCGTTGACGCGTTCTCCTCATCCCTACTCTACAGCAAACACCAATACCACCATATTATTGTGGAAGAAGCAGAAAAAGCCGCAAAACGATTCGGTGTTCCTTTCGTTTACGATGACTTCCGTCGTGGACACAAAGAAGGGATAGACATCTCCAAAGAGTACGGGCTGTACCGCCAGCAATATTGTGGCTGCATCTACTCCGAAGAGGAAAGGTACGAAACACAGCTCCCACGCAACCTCGAAAAATATACCAACAAAGAGGGGATTGTCAACCACCACACAACGGACACCACCAACAAAGATACAGACGACGACAGTTAGTCAGCGTTCCGTGCAGGTGCATGCATGTTCGTGCGTTCCGTGCGAGTCCGTGCAGGTTCGTGCGTTCCCGTGCAGGTCCGTGCGAGTCCGTGCATGTTCGTGCGTTCCGTGCGTTCCGTGCGAGTCCGTGCAGGTTCGTGCAGGTCCGTGCATGTCCGCACAGGTGTTCATGCATGTCCGTGCAGGTTCATGCATGTTCGTGCGTTCCGTGCGAGTCCGTGCAGGTTCATGCTACATCACGAAAAAAAGGGCACCCACGCACGTCCGCACAGGTTCATGCATGTTCGTGCTACATCACGAAAAAAAGGGCACCCACACACGTCCGCACAGGTGCGTCCGCACAGGTGCGTCCGCATAGGTGCGTAGCACAGGTAGCCCTCTCTCGTACCACTTCCAAACCTCAGCTCGCACACTAAGGCATCCACAACTATTACTCTGTCCCCTCACCGTTGTCAGGGGTATGCTCAGAATCTTCCACAGCGGTATTCATCTTCTTCAGTACCAAGTATGTCAGAAAAAACTGAACAACCAGAAGAACTACGATGGATACCACATACGCCGAAATTAAAAATATTACGTTATTGCCCATTTTATTTACTCCCTAGATATCCAGTTTCTTCATACGCTTTTTGTAGCTTAGTACCTGCACAGTGTAGGCTTCCCACGATATAATTAAATATATTATTGCCATCATGGCTACCGACACCTCAACAGATGTCATCATATCAGGCGTTAGTCCATCCGAGCCCTCTTTACCGAATACTACGGGGTGCATGGAGTTCCACCACCTTGTTGCAAAATAATTGATGGGTGTTAGAGCAAATGTCATTATCGCTAGTACTGCAGAGAATGTTGCCCTTTTGGCGTGATCATCGATGAACACACGCAACATAATGTAGGAGATATACAGCAGGAATGTCATCAGCGATATGGTTAGGCGTGGATCCCAAACCCAAAAGGTGCCCCATGCCGGTTTTGCCCAAATCATACCTGTGGTGATTACAAGGGCAAACATTATTGTTCCGATGTAGATAGCGTTCGACGCCAAAATGTCTATCTTAGGCTTTTCGGTGAGAAGGTAAACAATCGACAAAACAAAGGCTAGGAAAAAAGAGAACATAGCCATGGCAACCAAACCGATATGGACGTAAAATATCTTTTGAACAATGCCCATGACCCGTTCAACTGGGGGGAACACTAACCCGAAATACAAAAGCACTACGAGTGCCGACAAGAACACAATGTTTAGTGGGATTAAATAACTTTTTTTCATAATAACTCCGTTTTTATGTTTTATTCTTTGTTTGTACTGTCTAATCCCTGATTAAAAAATCGAATAGGATAAATATGATAAATATTACGATAAAGTCGTACCCAACGAGCAACATGAGCATTCGCCAAGGAACATCCGAGCCATCAACCACCACCGACCCAAGGATAAAGTTGTACGCCATGATGACTGGCAGGACGAATGGTAGCTGTAGAACAAACAGGAGCACCTCCTTGGCAGCTGTATGGAATGCCATGAACGCCAAAAACGACGTTATCACAGCAACGCCGACCATGGTAATAGCGGTAAGGAGAAGCACAGCCCCTAGTAGTGCTCCCTGCGTGAATATGCCCGTGGTGAAGTAGAACGGCAACATTAGCACTGCAACAACCATTACGTAAAAGAAGTTGGTCAATCCTTTGGCGAAAACAAAGGCTGAAGCGTCAACCATGGGCGAGAATAGGATGGTGTTTATCCCCCCCTCTTGGTATTCGTAATACATGGCACGCATGGATATGAGGTTTATGGTGAAGATGAGTGCTACAGAGTACATGGACACGGTGAGTTCGAGGCTTGAGCTCCCGTGTGTGGCGAAGGCGAGTATTACGGATAGCATTAGGGAGAACGCCACGGAGAGGTAGATGAGTTCGCGATTGAGTAGCTCGCTCACCATGTTGTGCACAAACAGCACTTTGAAGTCCCTAAAATACCTTATCATTGTTCCTTCCTGTAATTTGTTCCGTCATGGCATAGCCGTACGGGTTGTTAGTAGTGTTCGACGATACCTTGGGGGGAGATGTTTGCGGTGTTGTCGTGGTACACTAGTGAGGCGTCTTTGATGATTGCAACGCGGTGTGGGAGGTGCCAAATATGATCGAACGTGTGTGTTGCAAGAATAATCGTACGACCCATATTTTTCCAACCTTCAAGCATATCCACCATGGTTTTTGTAAATGTGATGTCGATGCCTGAAAACGGTTCGTCCGCCATGATGATGCTGGGGTTGTGCATTATGGCTCTGGCAAAGTTTACCCTCTGTTTGAGCCCTTTGGAGAGTTCGGTCAGTTTTTTATCCTTGTGCACCTCAAGGCTAAACTCCTCTAGCACGTCATGAACTCGGCTTTGTGGTAGTCCGTATATTTTTGCTACTAGGGTAAGGTTTCGGTAAACGCTGAGTTGTGGGTAGAGGTTTGTTGCGTCGCCAAGGAAGCCTACATCTTTGTAGTAGTTGTTGCCCCAGCTTTTGAGGGGTTTTTCGTTGTAGAGAACCTCGCCTTTGGTTGGTTTCAGGCGGTTTGCTAGGAGGCTTATGAGTGTGGATTTCCCTGCACCGTTGTGTCCTGCTAGGAGCAAAAACTCACCTTTTTCAATGTTAAGGTTCACCTTTCTGAGAACCACTTTGGTTCCGTAAACTTTACTTAAGTTATTAGTAGTATAAATCACAAAGCAACTCTCTTTAGCTTACCTTACTTGGTTTTGTTGATGTTTTGAGTGCTTTTTTACCACGACTGTAGCGAATACTGTTGTTTATCATGGATGTAATCCAGAGCCATAAGCCGCCGAGCATGATAATTCCGGAACCGATCCATAGTAGTGCCATGAGGGGTTGGATGATAACGAGTATGCGGTACTGCACCTTCTCAACAATGGTAATGAATGCTACGTAAAATTCGGACAAACCGTGGCTGTAAATTGCCACTTCACGGAATATTTGTTGGTCGTCTGGTGGGTACATGCGTATGCCCGGAAGTAGGTTTGTGAGGTATTTCCCGTCCTTGTAAATACTCATGTCGAGGGCAGCCTCTTCGTAATTCGAGCCAACAAAGTAGCGAACCTTGTTCGGTTCGACGCCGTAACCTGTGTCGCCAATATTGGTGATGACGTCGCCATCAATGATAATGTCGAACTCCTGAGAGTAAAACGACGTGCTTATTATTCCGATGGCAATTACACCTATGCCGAAATGCACAATATGGGCACCGTACAGCGAACCAGCACGGACAAGTTTTACCTTGCTACGGAAGTAGTAATACAGGGTTAGAGCTGAGGCGTACATGGTCATGAACGCCACAAATAGGAGGGCGGAAGGTATGACTTGGCGGTAACCCATCACGAGGAAAACGAGAAGACTCAGCACCGACGCCACAATAGCCAAGTAGAGAAGCTTTTTGCCATAACGACGGAATGTAACCATTATAGAGGCGATACTCATAAGCAGGAGTATGACCATGAAGAGGGGTATGGATACGACGTTGTAGTACTCAAGTGCGGGGGAGCGTTGTTCGCCGAACCAGCCAGTTATTACGGGGGAAATAGTTCCGAAAATGATAGCGAAATTGAGGGCAAAAAGGAGCACCACACCGTAAACTATTAACGACGATTTCGATTGGAAATTAATCTTGTCCACAAGTGAGAGGGAGTTTTTATTGTAAACAATTAGAGCAATGCTAACGAGGGTTAGGGCTCCCATATAATACAAGAATAGGGTTCCGATGCTGGAGGGAGCAAAAGAATGCACAGACGTAACGATACCGCTGCGAGTGAGGTAGGTGCCGAAGATGGACAGGATATGCACACCCATGGCTGTGGCAAATGTGAAGATGGCAAACTTACGCGTAGATTTGTACACGAGAACCATATGCAGGTACGCCGTTATTGCAAACCAAGGGAAGATGGACGCGTTCTCCACAGGATCCCATGCCCAATAACCGCCCCACCCTAGCTCCACGTATGCCCACTGACCGCCGAGGATGACACCTGCTGTGAGTGCTGTCCATGCAAAGAGTATCCAGCTACGTACGGAGTCTATCCAGAACGCATCGAGGCGACGAGTGATTAGTGCTGCAAACGCGTATGAAAACGGTATGAGCATTACGGTGTAGCCGATGTACAGCAGTGGTGGGTGGTATATCATGCCGATATTTTGCAGTAACGGGTTGAGCCCAACACCTTGAATGAGCAAGGGGGCAACCTGATCGTCCAGTAGCTCAAACGGGTTGTATTCGATGACCATCATGTTGAAGAAGAGGATATTGGCGATGATGGCTATCATTATGTATGAACCGAATTTCACGTCGTAACGTTCGATGCTTGCCAGCTCTACAACGGCAAATATGGCGATGAGGAAGAGCCAGAATAGGAGGGAGCCAGCCTGACCACCCCACAGGGCTGTTATTTTGTAGATGAGGGGCATGTTGGCACCGGCGTAATTGGCGACGTATACGTTGCGTATGTTGTCGGTTACGAGTGCGATTTCCAGTAGTGTTACAGCTCCGACAACGAATGCGAAGCCGAGCATGACACCTAGTGAGCCGTAAAAGCGAAGCTTTTTGGAGTCTTTGTAGATGGCAAGAGCGTATGAAACTAGTGCGAATGTGTACGACACAAACGCCAAGTATTGTAGGGATAATCCGAGGGTCATTATTTATATCTCCGAGTGTTTTTTCACATTTTAACGGTGCTTACTGTGCTTACTGTGCTTACTGTATATTATGACCAAGTCCAGCCGTGCCGTGCCCACCAAGGCGTGCCCATCAACATCGAGTCCAGCCGTGCCGTGCCCATCAACATCGAGTCCAGCCGTGCCGCCCATCAAGCCCAGCCCATCAACATCGAGTCCAGCCGTGCCGTTATTCTTCTTCGTATTTGGAGGGGCATTTGACGAGCATTGTTTTTGCGTGGAAGGTATTTGCTTCCCTGTCGAAAGAGCCTTCCACAACAGCGTGTTGCCCTTCTGCAAAAGCATCAGGTTTGACGCCTGTGAACACTACGTCCACAACAACATTGGGGTCATCAATATCGGCCATGGCAAACATTAGGGTTGATTGTGCGGGTGCGTCCACGACTGTTCCGGCGACAACTTCTCCTGTTACTCGGAAATCGCTAGTGCCCATATCTTTTTGCAGATCGGATACATTAACATAGTAGAAGTTTGACCCTTTGAAGGCAACAAACATCATACCTATAATTATGAAAGAGAACACGACAGTGGCTAATAGTATCTTCTTGTTTTGGTTCATAGTCTAAACCTACCTAGAGGGATGACCTCAGCATACTTCAATATTTATATTATAGTTACAAAAGCACACGAAAGTAAAGGTTTATTCCCACCTTTTCAGTATATTTTATTTTTACATCCATCCTTCGCCAATATCTCAAAAAGTATTCTTGACATTATATTTTACTGTAGTATTGTTGACACTTAGTTGGTTACTAATAAAAGAAATGTGATAAAACTTTGAACAAAATCGGTTAGCATCGGTCTTAACAATACTGACGCTTGAACAATAGTTGCCAATGCTTGAAGTAAAATTAAGTAGGGTACATAATCTGGGGTATCTGATGAGTTTTCGCTCCATGCCATGTTCCCGACAATATAGATGAAACCAATGATAAACTAGGAGGCACTCTAATGAGTATCGCTTTAATCGCTTCATCGTTCTTTGGCGGAATACTATCGTTCTTTTCGCCATGCATAATCCCCCTACTTCCGGGGTACTTAGCTTACACGTCAGGGGTTAGTGCAAAAGAGCTCTTAAGTGGCAAACCAAAGCTCGCCACACGTATTCGAGTAATCATAGGGCTACTAGCTTTCGGCGTCGGGTTCTCCCTAATATTCATATTACTCGGGGCGACATCCACGTTCTTGGGCTCCCTGTTGTTTGAGTATCGTTACACCGTGGAGAAAGTTCTCGGCGTGGTGATAATCTTCTTGGGTCTGCACATGACAGGCATACTGAAGATAAAGGCACTACTCGGCGAAAAAAAATCACACTTCAGCGGCTTCGCAAAGGCACCTTTCTACGTTAACGCATTCATCATCGGTATTGCGTTTTCTGTGGGGTGGGCACCTTGCATTAGCCCAGTTCTATCGGGAATACTTACCCTTGCAGCCCTTCAAGGCTCAGTGTACCAAGGGATGATACTTTTGGGAGCATACTCCATGGGTATCTTCGTGCCACTCTTTATTGTTGGTCTGTCCGTAAGTACCCTCATCACCAAAATCAGGAGCCTCAAGTTCTTGAAATACACAAACATTGTTTCAGGTGCACTACTAATAATACTAGGCGTGTTCCTCGTATCAGGTCTACTGGGTATCATTTCATCGTTTACCCTCTCCCTAAGCTACAAGCTGTAAGATACTAAACCTTAAGGGTGTACTGAACACAACAGAAGCACAAAACAAGCACGTAAAAAGGGTAGCCAGCTGTTAGCTAGTTACCCTTTTTCTACGTCCATTTTATGGGGGATGTGGAGGGAATGTACGTCGTTGGCTAATATTGTGTGTTGCTTGTTTGCCTAGAAGTTAAACCCAACATTAACCGAGTGCTTGCGTACCGCTCCACGGTTAGAGAATAGTGTTATGGTACCATCTTCCACGCCTGTTTCAATTGTTACCGGTGCAGGTGGTGTTTCCACGTAGTAGGCGTAGTCCAGTGTGAGTCCAAGGAGTCTAATGCCCGCACCCGCCGTTCCGTACCCTTCATTTAGCCCTGTGCGTACTGCAAATCGTTCTGCAAAGTTCACTTCAGCACCATAGTTGAACATATTTATATACTGATTGCCTATTCGGTAGTCGGATATGTTTCGTTCGTCTAATGCATCGGGCAGATCCATTGCAAGGGTAATGCCATCGATTGTTGGTTGCCCCCCCATGGGTATGAGCACCGCACCACCAATATTGAGTACAGTCGGTGTTAGGTAGCTATTGTAGGGGAACGGCTTATCCCCTTTCTTTTGCATGATTGCTGTTTCTGCGATAAAGATATTGTTGTACGAGGCACCCATTTGGTATCGCAACCCTGTTTCCCCTAGTGCATACATTAGTCCTAAGTCCGATACTGCCGTTACTGCTGTTTCTGCCCTTACTTGATTCAGCTTTAGGTCAAGGTTTACGGTTCCGAGCCCTGTGAACCTTGTTCCAACCCTGATGTTACCGCCGTAAGAGAGTCGTCCTAGCCCTACGCCAAAGTCGTTTGACAGAGCCGTGTAGATACCTGATCCAGCCTCGGTGTAAGCTATTCCCACAGGTGCTTTCGACGGATCGAACGCTAGGAGGTCGAACAGGTCTGAGAGAGAGTCGATATCGTCCACGCTGTCGGGTAGTACTAGATCGACGTAGTCCCCGCCGTATATGGCGTACGCATTTGCGACACCGTATGTTCCCAAGGCAAACTTACGCTTGGTGTAGGCGAGGGGCATCAGAGCTATCCTGTAGTATCGGTAAGTTGACGGTGTGTTTAGGATTTCGGACACACCCTCTGCCTGATCAATTATATCTGTGCTATCCATGATAGGCTTAATATCCGAGTAGTCCCCGTAGAGATCTTGCACTAGGTTGCTCACCTCTCCATAGGATCCGTCAAGGATAGTTACGATGCTGTTTTCTCGCAGGTAGGTCAGACCTGCAGGGTTGTAGAATGGTGCGTACTTGTCGTTGGAGACGCCTGTGTAGGCATTCCCCATACCTTGGGCACGCAGGGAGTTAATGTAGTATGGTGATGCAGATGCTGTTGCAGTAAACACAGCCAACATTAGCCCTAACATTACCGTTGCCGCTACCGTTGCCGCTACAGGTTTCAGCCCCCCCCACCCTTCTGTATACCTTGCTACTTGCATACCAAATACCTCCCCAGACAATTTATTCATTTCGTTCTAATGTCGACAAAACTTCGACTCAAGTAAGCTTACAACACACACAACAATTATACAAATAAAATATGTGCATGGAATATTCACTCTTAAGTTGGCAATATACTTGACCACTACTATTATTTTGGTGTATCATCGTAAATAGGTGAGACATGAATAAATATAGTGCAACACACTAAAGTTACCAGCCACGAAGGGAGCTCAACGGTATGCGTATACTTACGAAAAACAACCCTAACGCCCACCAACACACTACCCATAACAGTAGCGTCAATAGTAGCGTCAACAGTAGCGTCAACGGCAAAACACCTCTGCAATACCCACAAACACAACAACGCAATATGCTACTCACACTACTGCTCGTGCCAACACTCCTCACACTACTCGGATGTGCTACGCTAATGAACCCCTCAACACAATACGTGCCCATCAACACCGATCCACCAAACTCAAACTTTTTCGTGAACGGCAAAGACTACAAAACACCAGCACTACTCGAAATCAATAACCAAAACGCTGTGGACTCAATCACCATCAGCCGACAAGGGTATGAAGACGCCACCATCGAATTCTATGAAGGGGTCAGCCCATGGTTTTACGCAAACCTACTACTACTCCCCGCCGCACCCATCGGAATGCTCACCGACTACCTCACTGGAAGCATTCAAGTAGTCAAACCCGACTACGTATCCATACGCATGCGACGCAGTGATGTTAACCCGTTTTTCTATAGCTACAACTCCGATATCGCCATCGCATACCCAACAGGCACACCCATCGACGACGGCGACATATTCCTCATCGTTGCCGCATCCCGTGGTGAAGTCGACAGGGTCGTATCCATGGTCTCCTCACCCAACGTGGAAATCGACCAAGTGGACAGCGTTACAGGCGACAACGCCCTCATCGCATCCGTAAGGAACCGATACAACGACATCGCCGTCATTTTATCCAACTCCGGAATCAACATCAATCACAAAAACAACGACGGACAAACAGCACTCATGATAGCTGCCAAACAGGGTAACCTCTTCATCGTAAAAGAACTACTCAACCGAGGTGCCAAAATAAACACAGTGGACACTTCCGGCAACAACGAACTATTCTACGCAACCCAAGGCGGTTACAACGGCATTGTCGACCTACTCCTAGACGAATCCAGCAACCCAAACATATCAAACAACAACGGCAACACACCCCTCATGATCGCCTCAGGAACAAGCAACATCTACATCCTCGAACGACTACTCACAGCAGGTGCCTCACCCAACAGACTCAACTTCGAACAACAAACACCTCTCACCATCGCAATAACATTTAGCAACTACAACGTTGTACGACGACTAATTCAAAGCGGTGCCGACGTAAACATACGCGTTGGCGAACGGAAAACACCCCTCATCGTATCCTCCGAACTGTCAAGCATACAAACCATGTACCTACTACTACTAAACGGAGCAAACCCAAACACGCAAGACAACCTCGGCAATACCGCTCTCTACTACGCCGTAAGCAACTCAAACAACCAAGGCGTCTCCATTCTACTACGATTCGGTGCACTACCAACTGTGCAAAATAACGACGGACTCACTGCCGTCGACGTTGCCGCCGCAAATAACGACGAAACCCTCTACTCACTACTCACCGGCGGACAAGAGCTCTCCCCATCATCCGTATCCCGAGGCATCGGTGGCGTAACAACGCCCGTCGTAATTAAAGGGAACTAAATGCACAAAAAAAGCACCTAAACAAAGAAGGGGCTTTACTCATATGGAACCACAATCAAAAACAACAAAAAACACTGCTCAATACAACTCCATGGGGATGACAATCCTCATACCCTCCAAATCTGGTCGCCATGCCCTTGACAAAATCTTAACCGACGTCTACGAGCTCCACCCCTCACAGTACCGCATCTACCAAACAAGCAACTCGCTCGGTGCAAAAATATTTCGCGGAAATGGCGACGGACACGCACCAAAACAGGATGCTCGCATCAACCTTTATATCGAACCCGATGGCTCCATGGCAACTGTCGACATCTACCCCCGACTAGGTGCCGGTCGATCCCTCGCCCCCAATGCCGTAATGCACTACATCATCGAAAAATACAGCCTGCACCAACCACTCATAAACACCGAAGCACTCAACACCTACCTACAGTACGCCTCACAAGGGTACATCATCTTGCAAGCACCCATCGCACACCAACAACAACCCATACACGGCGTTAATACCGCCATCGTGCCCATAAAACCTGCTCAACCTCGCCCGCAATACAACATAAATCGTATTCACACCACTACTCACAACCCCCTCAATCCCCAAAATACAGTAGTGGACAGCGATATCCAATCGGTATCAACAAAAAAAGGCTGGCTCCCAAAGCTAGCTAAACTCCTATTCCACAAAAAACCTGAGGCAGCGGAAACCGAACCGGACACCGACACAGACAACTCCAATAAACTTTTTGCCAAACATAGCGAACAACTACTATGGCACTCAACAGCACCACTCATCGTTCACGAAGGGGACAGCTTCGCACGCATAATACCAGCCACACAAGCTCGCGACGCAATACTCGTAACCGGAAAAACTATCCCCAGCAAAGAGGTAAACAACAACAGCATCAACGCAGGTCAAGGTGTGAAGATAGAGTCGAATATTGTAACAGCCACCACCACCGGACTCGTCGCTTTCAACAACAACACATTCGAAATACTACCATACAAAACCTACAACAAACTCCCCCCCACAGACAAATCCATCACGTTCCAAGGCGGTATCATCATTAACTGCGACGTTGAAAGCGGTTACACAATCAAAGGGGACGCCATCTACATCATGGGAAGCGTACAGAGCTCGTCGCTCGTTTCCACGGGCACACTCTACATATCCCATGGCATTGCCGGCAAGGGGAGCTCCATTCATGGCACCACAATACACTGCTCATACTGCAGTCAAACCAACATCTACGGCGACACTATCCTAATCGATAACTATATTTTTAACTCAAAAATATGGGCAACACAAAGCATACTAACCAAAAACACAACCTCCATCTCAGGGGGGATGCTCACATTCTACCACAACGCTTACCTCGGCTCCATCGGCACACCTAGTAGCTCCGCCACATCCATGCACATGGGGCTTCATTACCGCAAAGCAAACAAAATATACCAACTCAAAAAACAAGCCCTCATTAACGAAGTAAAAATCCACGAACTACAAGAACTTGACGACAACAACCCACACGACGATATGGACTACCCACAACATGTTTTTGAGCAAATAACCGCCCTCAAAAAACATTCCACAAACCTGCAAGAAAATATTGACTCACTCTCCAAAAATCTATATAATAATGACTTCTATGCTAACATACAAAAAATACAAGAGGGAACTCGCATACACACCCCACGACACACAGTGCTCAGCAAAGAATCAAACACACCAGTTTCATTTGACAAAAGCTACCTAAAATAATCCAGTTCGAAACACTAGAAATATAACCAAAGTTAATATATATTATCTTAAATAAAATAATACCCCCCATGCAACGCTTTAAGAATAGAACCCAATACGTAGAGTGCACTAAATATTGTTCAATACAAACGGTGAGCGTTGGGATAATAACAGTAATGGTGATGCCGTATGACGTTTAACGAATTTTTTCACAACAACCGTGGGCTCTACAGCGACGGCGAATACATAAACCTCAACCAAGAGTACTTCAACAAGCTCAAACTCCTAATACGCGACTTCATGGTGTCCGAAAACAACGTTTTCATTATCGGCGGCAACGAACAACACGACACCACCAGCATCCTCTACAGTACCGTATCAAGCAGTATTCACGACGGGCACATCTGCATCATCGACCCCGAACTCATACCGCACCACGCACCAGACAAAAAACACGACAACAACTCCGATAACACTGTGTACGCCACCATCTACTCCCGAACAGGGAACCAAATCAGAAAACAGTACTACACCACATGGAGCTCTACCCTAGAATTTATCAACGACAACAAAGACTCTCTAGTTCTGATTGTCCATAGCCACGCCTCAAAGAAAATTACACCCCACTTCTACAAACACGTTCTCAGCCTTAACATCCCCAAAGTAATTATCTCCACTGCTGGCGAAATCAATAAAAAACACCTAAACGGTGCCTTAGCAACAAACCGAATCGAATTTTACACACTACCCAAGGTAACCCTCCCCCTAGTCGTTCTAAGCATTAGCGAACTATTCGACCGCCTACACATTACCTGCGACAACAGCGACACTATCACCGAAATCGCCTTGAAATCCAAACTCAATACGGAACAACTCAATCGTATTTTACACACACTCCTCTTCCAAATGTATCTCAAACGTAGCAAACACCTCTGCATTGAAGACTTGGACTGCTTCGATACTCCCAAACCTGAAAACAACAGCGTACGGCTTCAAAACCATGTTCGCAACTTTCTCACCATTGTCATTCCAGTTATAGCTATCACAGTGCCCGCCACAATACTGCTCTACCCCAAAGTAGACAGTGCCATGACGGCTATGCAATCCAATGACGTGGAAACATACACAACACTATTCGAGGATGACCGTAACCCTCTAACAGACGACACCACCGTAACCATCGACAACATCGACAACATCGACACCGCTGAAACCGTCGTAACCCTAGGCACCCCCCTCCTTGAGCTCAGCCCCGAGGTAATCCCTGCCCCCCAATATAAATACGCCATTGTTTCTGCACGAGTACTCAACTTACGCAACCAACCCTCACTCAACTCCAATGTTATACTGCAATCTCCACGCAACTCCCGCCTTGAAGTAATCGACAGCGTAAGTTACCCTGACTGGGTACAGATTATCACCGCTGATGGCGTCAAAGCATGGGTTTCACGCGACTTTGTCATCCTCCGCAACAACTAACAACAAAATAGGCTGACTCCCCCACTCCTTCACACCTAACAGCCACTTCGCCCCCAAGGAACCTGCTGAGCAATGAATAAGCACAAGCACACACACAAGCATGCACACACGGAACCACACCACCCCCTTTCATCAAAGTCAGTGGCTGTTGACGAACGCCGTACTGTTGCGTCCCTGATTCTCCAAGTATACAACGGCTCCTACAGTGAAGAGTTTTTCCTCGACTCAGAACACGGCAAATTCTACCGCAAAATATTCCTGAACACCATGCGACACCTCCCCTTCATCGACTCCTTAATCGATACCCACAGCAAATCCACCACCACACCCGCCCTACGCAGTATTATCGCCATGGGTATCGCCCAAATACTCTTCATGGACTCCGTACCCGATTACGCCGCTGTCAACACAACCGTTGAACTTACCCCCAAACACCAAAAACCATTCGTAAACTGGCTACTCATGGAAATAGCACGCAACAAGGGAACTATCCTCGAAAAACATACCATTTACGACGACTTCCCCAACAGCTTTATCAACAACCTCAAAGCACACTGCACAGGAACCGAACTCCACACCCTTCTCACAACCCTCAATACGCCCCCCGTGTACTGGGGACTAGACCTCAACACAGGCAAAATTATACGCGTAGACGAACACGCCCAAACCCTGAAAACCGAATCAGACATGCAAAAATATGGCGTACTACCCATGGACAAAGCCTCTGCCATGGTTGCACTGGAAACCGTCGAACTTGGCAAAAAAATCCCCAACAGCAACACCACTCCCCTGCACATCTTAGACGCCTGTGCAGCACCTGGGGGCAAAACCGTCGCCATGGCAAAACTCCTACCCAACGCACTCATACACGCTGTGGAGATTAATCCCAACAGGTTCAACACCCTCAGAAACTACCTCCAAGGCTACAGTGCGTCCAACGCTACCCCCCTCAATATGGACATCATGGACGTAACACCACAACTCCTCCACACTATGCACATGCCACCAACAGGGGAAGCCACCAACAATTTACCACAAGCTACCCACAGGTGGGACATCACACTACTCGATGCACCATGCTCCTGCCTCGGCACCATTCGTCGCCACCCTGAAGTTCGTGCCATCAAAAACTCATGCGACATACAAACACTACAACCCATACAAATCGCCATGCTCCACCATGTTGCACCCCTGACCCAACACTACATCCACTACTGTGTTTGCTCCCTAGAACCCGGCGAAACAACAGACGTCATCCAAGGTTTTTTAAGCACCAATACCGACTTCACCCTAGAACAACAAGGGTACATCATGCCCCATCTAGAGAACTCCGACGGCTTTTACCGTGCCGTCCTGAAACGACTCTAACACCCCGCCTCGAACCCGCCACCTCGCACCCGCCACCTCGCAATGCACTGTTGCACCACCTCGCAAAATATTTCACAAAGAGACTACGTAAAATATATACAAATGCAATTGAGCGTGGTACAATAAGTACGTAAGCATTGTTTCGATACTTCAAAGCACTACACAAACGAATAGTGGCGGTTTTAATAATTATGTGGTTGTTTACAGGCATGAGCGGTATGGTCATCTACCCCCTAATAGCACTATCCATAGTATCAGTAGGAATATTTATCGAACGGTTTTTCTCCATTCGTGAAAAACAATTCATCAACAACAGCTTCCTTATCGCCCTAAACAGGCACATCAAAAACAAAAATATACCCGCAGCCATCGAACTCTGCAAAAAAGACTCAACCCCCTTCTCGCGAATCATCTACTCCATACTCAATAACCTCGATATGCCCCTGTCGCGACTGCTCGAAGTAGCCGAAGAAGCTGGACGACACGAAATAATGAAGCAAGACAAATACCTGCAAACCCTCAAACTCATCACAACCATTGCACCACTACTCGGACTACTGGGAACCGTCCTAGGGATGATGCAAGTCTTCTTCGCCATACTAGACACAGGGTACACCGACATGCAATACCTCTCAGCTGGCATTGCAGTCGCACTCGTTACAACGGCGGCAGGACTCATTGTTGCCATCCCAACGGCAGTGTTCTACCACATCATCGAAATGCGTATCACAGCAATATCAGTTTTTATTGAAAAAAATACATCCTCCGTCATCAACCTCATCTTCAAAGAGTAACAAAACCAAGGCAGGCAAGCAAAACTAGTATGAAATTTATAGATCGTGAGAAAGGCAAAGGGATGGAAATCAATACTGCACCAATGGTGGATGTTGTGTTCCTACTGCTCATATTCTTCATCTTCTCGTCAACACTCGTATACACCGACGCCGTAAGCATTCGGCTGCCCGAAATGAACACGCAAACAAAAATGGAAATGAGCACCACAATTCGAGTACAAATCAACAATGATGGACATATTTTCATTAACGGCAAAGAAACTAATATTGTTACCTTTCAAGATGATATTTTCAAAGAATCACTAGAAAACCCAAATACAAATATCTCCATTCAAGCCGATAAAGGCTCATACCATGGCGATGTTATGGACGTTATCACCTTAGCAAGAAGAGCCGGTTTCACAAACTTTGCCGTGGCTGTAACAGCCTCAAACCAATAATGTGATGGAAACACAATGAACAAAATTCGACTAGCTTACTCCGTCTCAATAATCATTCATATTGTGGGCATCGTTGCACTGGTCGTTCTGCTCACACCCCTGAGCAACAAATCTAACGCACCCTTAGGGGAAGCCTCAATCACATACCTCATAACCAAGCCGAACATCAAAGAAATTTTGCCCAATATGGACGTCAAACAACAACCACTACCACCACTAAAAATAAATATCAACAACACCCTAGCAAACAATAACAACACACCTATTAGCTCGGTGATGAACAACTTCACCGCACCAAGCACCCTCGTCAACATCACACCATCCAAAACACAAACCCTCGAATACCCTTCCATTGTGGGCAATATCCTACCGCACTCACTACTACTCGACAGCAGTAACATTAATATTACGTTCCAGACAAATCCAAGGCTACTTGTTAAATTCGATAGCGTGCAAACTGTTATCGATAGACGTGAGAAGGGTCGTATCGCCGCATACCTACAGAGGCTGGCACGACTCATTGTGGGGGGTATCGGCAAGCCTACGCAAGGGGACGAACCCAATACTGCAAACCTTACGGCGTATCTTTTGGTGGACAGGTCAGGACGAGTTTACAACATAAACTTTATACAGAGAGGGTTTCCGCTGCAGGAGCAGATTGTGTCTGACGTGATTCAGAGCCTACGATTTAATGCTGCAACCGACGACCAAGTTTCATCCGCCGCCATTACTGTGCAGGTTCCCATGTGAGGTATTTTGGGTATTCTGCTCTGTGCCACGCAACACCGCCACGCAACACCATCACGCAACACCGCTACGCAACACCATCACGCAACACCGCCACGCAACACCATCACGCAACACCATCACGCAACACCATCACGCAACACCGCCACGCAACACCGCTACGCAACACCATCACGCAACACCGCCACGCTCCTTTAGGCTAGGTTATCGGGTCCGAACGATTCTGGCAGTAGCTCCCCAAGTGTGAATGTTTTTTGTAGTCCGTTTTCGTTGAATATATGAATTTTGCATCCGTCTGTGGCAAATTCGCGAATCTTCTGTCGGCACCCGCCACACGGTGTGCATAACCCCTCACCAATGATGCCTATTTCGTGAATAGTT
>CAMZNJ010000011.1 GCA_947313825.1 uncultured Deferribacteraceae bacterium
TGGCGAAACAGTTTTTAACCACGGGGATACACGAAATAGCACAGTTCATCAACCCAAAATAAAGGTGCCGTTGACTTGCTAGCAGAGCACACGACGCAATCAAGTAACTCAGAAAGGTGGCGTGTTGACTGTTGACTAGCAGGAGGTGCCGTTGACTTGCTAGCAGAGCACACGACGCAATACCATGGAAATATAAAAAGGGTGCAAGCATGATAGTTTGCACCCTTTTTGCGTGGAATACCCTTTGTGGAATACCCCTTAAGTAAGTGGCTACTTATCTTTCTTAGTGGTCGTTGCCTTCTTAGTAGCTGTTTTCTTGGCAGTGGTGGTCGCCTTCTTAGTAGCTGTTTTCTTGGCAGTGGTGGTTGCCTTCTTAGTAGCTGTCTTCTTGGCAGTGGTGGTTGCCTTCTTAGTAGCTGTTTTCTTGGCAGTGGTGGTCGCCTTCTTAGTATCTGTTTTCTTGGCAGTGGCGGTCGCCTTCTTAGTAGCTGTTTTCTTGGCAGTGGCGGTAGTTGCCTTCTTAGTAGCTGTTTTCTTGGCAGTGGCGGTCGCCTTCTTAGTAGCTGTCTTCTTGGCAGTCCCACCTGCAGTCGCCGATGCACCTGCTGCTGCCATGGATTTGGTGTTTTTGCAGTCAGGGTATCCAGAGCATGCTAGGAATGAACGTCCGCGGTAAAACTTGCGAACCATGGGTTGCCCACATTTTTCACACTCCCCATATGATTGTGCCTCAGTGAGGTCGAAGATTACTTCGCCATTTTCGTCCACAGTTGCACTAGTGGAGTATTTGCATTTGGGGTAGTTGCTGCAACCGATGAACGGTGTTTGTCCGAATCTCAGCACAAGTTTCCCTTGATCGGTGGGGCAAACGCCCATGGATTTTTCGGTATCCAGCACGATTATTTCGCCTTCGGGGTTACGTATAAACGACTTGGTGCCTTTGCATGTTGGGTATGTTGAGCAAGCGAGGAATTCGCCGTTGCGGCTATTTTTGACAACCATGGGTGAGTTGCATTTGTTGCAAGTGATGTGTGTTGTGTTGTTTTGTCTTTCGACGAGTTTGATGCTACCGTCTTCGAGTCGTTCCACATCGGAAGTGAAGCTACATGTTGGGTAAGTTGAGCATGCGGCGAAGATGCCGTTTTTGCCGTATTTGACATGTAGTTTGCCTTTGCATTCGGGGCATTTTTGTTTTTTGATTTCGAGGTCGACGTCGAATTTTTGTTTTGCGAGTTGTAGTTCTCTGTCCAGGTTTTTGTAGAATTCTTCTAGTATTGTGGAGCGAGAGACTTTCCCTGTTTCGATTTCGTCGAGTTGGTCTTCGAGTTTTGCTGTGAAGTCTATTTCGAATAGTGTGTGGAAGTTTTTGGTGAGTAGTTCGTTGACGAATCGACCGAGTTCGGTTGGTGTGAATTTTTTATTTTCGTAGAGTACGTATTCGCGGTTGACGAGTGTTGAGATGATGCTTGCGTATGTTGATGGTCGTCCGATGCTGTTTGCTTCTAGTTCTTTGACGAGTGATGCTTCAGTGAAGTTTTTTGGTGGTTGTGTGAAGTGTTGTTGTTTTGTTTGTGAGGTTATGTTTACGTTGTCGTTTTCGGTGATATCGGGGAACTGTTTTTGGTCATCTTCGTTTGCACTTTTGATGTCGTAAACTTTTTTGAAGCCGTCGAATTTTAGTATTGAGAACACGGATCGCAAGCCGTAGTCGCCGGCACCGATTGTTACTGCCATGTTGTCGAAGATGGCGTTTGCCATGAGTGATGCGACGAATCGGCACCAGATGAGGTTGTAGAGTTTGAATTCGTCGTTGCTGAGGTATTTTTTGACACTAGCGGGGGTATTATTGACGTCAGTGGGTCTGATGGCTTCGTGGGCGTCTTGGGATTTCCCTTTGGTGGTTCCTTGGGAGTATCGTCCTTTGTATTCTTTGCCGTATTTGTCGTTAATGTAGTTTTGTGTTGAGGCGATGGCGTCTTTCGACACTCGGGTGCTGTCGGTTCTCATGTAGGTGATGAGTCCGGTGTATCCGTGTGCGATTTCGATACCTTCATAGAGTTTTTGTGCGACAGACATTGTGCGTCGTGTTGAGAAGCCGATTTTGTTTGAGGCGTCTTGTTGCATTGTTGATGTGATGAAGGGTTTGGGTGATTTTTGTTGTAGTGATTTGCGTTCAATTTTGCTAATGATGTGTTCGTTATTTTGTATTTCGGCGATAACTTTGTCAACTTCTTTTTCGCTGTTGATTTCGAATTTTTTGCCTTTGAATTTGTCGAGTTTGGCTTCGATGGAGCCGACATTTTTGTTGTTGCGTAGGATATTACAGTTGGCGATGACGCTCCAGTATTCTTTTGGTTTGAAGGCTTCTATGGCTTCTTCTCTTTGTGTGATAATTTTGAGTGCAACGCTTTGTACGCGTCCTGCAGATAGTCCGTATTTGAGTGGTTTCCAGAGTAGCGGGCTAATTTTGTATCCGACGAGTCGGTCGAGTATGCGTCGTCCTTGTTGTGCTGCTACTTTGTCCATGTCGATGGATAGGGTATTTTTGAGTCCTTCTTCTATGCCGTGTTTTGTGATTTCGTAGAAGAGTACGCGGTATATTTTGGTGTCAGTGTCTTTGATGCGGTCGTAAATGTGCCATGCGATAATTTCCCCTTCGCGATCGGGGTCGGTGGCGATGTAGACGGTTTTGCTACGTTTGGCGGCACGTTGGATATCGGAGATGACTTTTTCTTTGCCTTTCATGACGACGTAATTGGGTTCGAATTTGTTGTCAACGTCCACCCCGAGTTCTTTGGCTGGTAGATCCATGATGTGTCCGACGCTGGAGAGGATTGTGTAGTCTTTGCTGAGGTATTTTTGTATGGTGCGTATTTTGGATGGGGACTCGACAACAATAAGGTTGTTTGGCATGTATGCTCCTGAGTGTTAAAGGTTCTTGAGTTGTTTATCATTGATAAAATAATTGTACCTACATATAATACATATTTTTCATCATCTAATCAAGTATGAAATATTCAAAAGTGTGGTAATATTTTTGCGGGGGTAGGTTTTTTTGGGGGGTATCCCCCTCGCTAATGCATAGGGAGGGGGTTTTGGCTAGTGGGATTGGTCGTAGAAGTGGGACATGGCTTCCATGTTTCGCGATCCGTTGCCCATGATAAAACTTGCGATGATGATTTTGGCGTCGTCTAAGGCGTGGACACGGGAGCTGTACTTCACAAGTTCGCCAATGATTTCGTCCATTAAGAGTGGTTCGGGCACACCAAGAAGGTGCATTTTTTGAATGTAGTCTCTGATGTCTGGTTGAATGAGTCGTTTTTCGGATGACGTAAACATTCGGAACAGAGGTTCGTTTTCGAATTGAAATAGGGTTACTAGTTTGTTTATTTCTGTTGTCGAGAATCCTTTCTCTTCGAGTAGTTCGTGGATGTTGGAGCTGTGTGAGTTGGCGTCGTATCTGAGGTCAACATCTTGAATATAATCCAGTAGGCTGCTAACGCCTATGAGTTTTTTAAAGGTATTTCTCATAAATTATGTACACCCTCGTATTTTGAAAAAGTTTCGTTTGTGGTGCAAAATACTCAGTTTCCATGCTTATGGTTGTTGCGATTAGAGTAGGTAGTACTCCCCGTTAGTACTTTTGGCAATAATATCACGCAACTCCAAAACTGTGATGGCAGAAAAAATTTCATTTGCAGAGTGGGGTAATTGTTGTAAAATATCTTCGCTAAACATTGGTGAAGATTTTAGTTTGCCCACTATTCCCTCCTCTATGGTAGTATATTCTTGAGAGTCGGTTTGTGTAGAGTTGTGCGGTGGTTTTTTTGTGGCAGGGGGTGGCGTCTGTTCCTCGGACACAGAAGCGTTTTGACGGCGTGTGTTGGCTTGGATGGTGTTTGCCATGCGATTGGCACCGCTCTTGGTTGATTGCCCGTAGCTAGAGAGAATAGGGAGGATTTCGTCGACAACGTCGGAGTAGTTTTCCACCAAAGCAGCACCGTCTTTGATAAGTTTATTAGTACCGCTAGCACCATCAGAGGGGTGGCTAGGGATGGCCATGACAGGCTTGCCCTGATCCATTGCCATGTGTGCGGTGATGAGGGAGCCGCTTTTGAGGGATGCCTCAATCACAATGGTGCCAAGCCCTAAGGCACTAACAATACGGTTGCGTTGTGGGAAGTTGAAGCGACTTGGGGACTCACCCATGGGAAACTCGGAAATGATGCAACCGTTTTTGCAGATATCGCGTACATACCGTTTGTGTTGCGGTGGGTAGATGTCCATTATCCCGCTACCGAGAACAGCAACAGTGCCCCCAACATTTTTGTATGCACCACGGTGTGCAATAATGTCGATGCCGTAGGCAAAACCACTCACAACGGTGAGTCCTATTTCGGAGAGGTTGTGGCTGAGTTTGTGAGTTAGGTGTTCGCTGTCGGTACTGGCTTTGCGTGCACCAACAATGGTGATGGATGGTTTGTGTAGGAAGGAGATGTCGCCAAGGTAGAAAAATGATACGGGGGGCGAGGATAGCTGGTGAAGGGATTGGGGGTAGCGGGAGTCTTCAATGGTGATTAAACCGCAGGGGATGGACTTGTTGATACGTTCCATATCTTGTAGGTTTTTTCTAAATTCGATTTGTGAGTACTTTTTGCCTCGTATGTTGAAAACAGATTTATCGGAAAACCCGAGGTGGAGGAGGCTGGAACTGCTTTCTTCAAAAATACCTTGCAAGGTGCCACGCTTGGAAAAGGCGGTAAACAATTGCTTTTCAGTAAGTCCCGGTGTAAGCTTAAGTTTAATATAGTCTTCTATCATGGGTTGTGTACTCGCTGTTGATTACTAAGTTAAATTATCTTCACTTAAAAGCATATTATAACAAAATGTTAACTTTAAGTCAAAGAAGGGGAGGTTTTTGTTATGGAAAAAAATAATAAACCTAGTGAAAAGCTTGATGGGCAAGATTATTACGGGTATGGAAAAAAGAAAAACACACCTCATAAAAACACACCAACAAAAAAAATCAAGGTGAAAGGGGAGAGAACAACGCGTAAACGTGCCCTAGAAAGGGTATGCAAGGCTGTGATTGCTGGGGATGCTGGGGAGGTGCTCAGAAGTAAAACTGTGCCAGCAATGGACAACAATGATGAACACAAAAACACTGCAGGGTTCAATGGTTACGCTGAAAGTATCCTAAACTTCCTTGACGATTACCCCACACTAGGCTCACTGGGAGACATACACACACGGTTCAAAAAACCGTCCTTGATTACAAACGCCGCACTAACCTTCCTCAAACAAAGGGGAGACATTTTCGTTACCGACTCAGGGTTCATCATCACAAAAACAGTGCTAACAAACATAATTCTTGTTATGAAAAATAACTGTGAAAAAAAAGGGTTTGTCGAAATAAGCGACCTGAGGTACGAGTACGGAGCAAGGTTCTCAAGGAAGATGATGCTACTAGTGCTGGATCTCATAGACGAAGCAGGGTGCTTTCAAAACAAAGACAACAAACGTTATTTACGCCAAGACACTGGGGAGGACAACCCAGCTAAGGGGTTAGATGATGAGGCTAGCCCCTTAACTAATCAGGGCAACGAAAGCTAAGTGAGCCATGGCATATCGTAGGTAGGGCGGGGGGGAGAATACTGACGTGCAAGCCTAAGGGAGATGCGAAACGCCAAGTAAACATACAGGACTGGGATAACGATGGAGGCAATAAGCATGGATCCGCCAAGGGTTAGCAAATCGCCGAGAATGCCCTCAGTGGAGGTGAAGGCTACGGTTGCGTCCATGCCCATGCTCATACCCATGCTCATGCTCATGCTCATGCTCTGAAGGGTGGAGCTGGCACTGTGAATTAACGCCATTTGCATGAGAATTATGGCGGGAAGGGTGAGGGCAACAATCATCACAAACCCGAGAACGATGCTGGATACGTGGCGGAGCATGGGGATGGTGCCCACTAAAAGGAGCATGGCTGTGAGGGTGGATATTGTCCAGTAGTTACCGCTGAGGTGGAGCAAGGAAACCTCTGAACCCAAAAAAACATACGCCGATACGATGTAACTGTTGAGCATTTCGCCGAATTGGGAAAGGTTCACGTTGTTCAAGTATTGGTGGATGTTGCTGTTGGTAAGGTATTGGTAGGTGGTGTAGAGGTATTTCTGAGTAATGCTCTGTGTGTAGGTTAGGTCGAATAGGTAACGTGTGCCCTTGATGAGGAGGTAGTAGTATCCACCGAGGGCGATGGCACTGCCGGTGAGGTGGGCGAGGGTGTGTATGAGTGATACCCTGATGTTGTGTGGGGTGTTTTCGGGGGTATGTTGGGGGGTAGCTTTGTAGGTATTGTAAAGGAAGTATTGGAGTAGTTTCGCAACAAATATTGCGGGAAAATATATTACAAAGGCGAGGGCATTTGAAGCACTAATATTACGCTGACTGCTCCTTGCTCCCCAGAGGTTATAAATGTACTGACTTTTATTGTGCACAACTTTTGTTGGCAGGGTGATGGCGTTAAGGTGTATTTTCCGAGACGGTTTCGTCGTTTTGTTTAAAAGGGCTTGGTATTTGTTGGATGCTTTTGCCATGTTGGTGTCGTCCAAGAGGATAATGCAGACCCAGCCAAGATCTAGTCGGGTGTACTTCACATTGAGCGTGGTGAGAACATCTTGGAAATCTTGGCAACGTTCTTTTGTGAGGATTGCTCCCCCTAGTTTTGTGCCTTTGAGGGTGATTTTGTCGAGGGTGAGTCCGTCAGTGTTGCGAACATGCATTTGCACCATTGAACCTAGTATGCTGACGCCTTGTAGGGGGATGCTGTATTTGCCCGCAATCTTTTTGCTGTTGGAGTAGTAGTTATCACGAATGGTTTTGGCGTATTTGACTTGGTAGTTGTTGATGTAGAAGTCGCTAACGAGTGGTTGGTAAGAGGCATGGGTGTTGTTGGGGCTCTCTTTGGGCACGATAATGAATGGTGGTAAGCTCTCATTGCGGTCGTAATCTATCCCTTGGATTAGCAAGCTGTAAGATGTATTGCGAAAGAGCAATAGCAAGGACTGGAAATCATGTTGTACACTACCATTCATCAGACACTGCCACCTTACAAAGATTAAGACACCACACAACATGGCGTGCATGGCATGGTGGTGTATTTAATGTAAATCGACCGGTATGCCTAAAACTTTAAGGGGCAGGGGGCTGATTGTTGGCGTTACTCTGTGTTGCTCCCCATGGTAATGGTGAGGTGGTTTTGGGAGAATAGTTTTGCGGTGTAGGTTTTTAGCTGATTGAGGGTGATATTTTTTACGTTGGCGATGTAGTTCCAGTAAAACGATTGGTTTGAGGTTTGTATGTAGCCGATGAGTTCGCCGATATTGCTAGTGTTTTCCATGTCAAACATGTATGAGGCGATGAGTTTGTTTTTGGCAGCGTCCAGTTCTTTTTGTGTTAGGTAGGGGTGTTCGGAAAACACCGTTGTTGTGAGGTCGAGTACTTTTTGGCTGTTGCCTTGCGGTGCAATGAAGTAGAGTCCGAAAACGCCTGTGTGTTTGTGGCTAATATCCACGGTGTTGTAGGCGTTAACAACCTGTAGCTCGTCGCGGAAGTGTTTTGACAAAAACGATGTTTCGCCGTGGGATAGTATCGCTCCCAAAAGTTCTTGCATGATGAAGCCGTTAGAGTCGAGGTTGCCGGCGGTTTTCATGGCAATAAGCCCATAATCGTTTACCACATCTTTGGGGATGGTTATGGTTTTGTTGTTGAGAGTGGTGTGCATGCGTGAAATGTCGGTTGGGCTAGGGTTGTACGCTGAAAATAGGGGGGAGCAACCGTGGTGTGCTGGTGCAACTGACGGATCGAAGTACCGCTCCACTAGGGAGTCAAGGGTGGGCTCAGGGATATCCCCCACAATAACAAGGTGCATATTCTTTGGCTGATAGAAGCTGTGGTAGAAGTTGCGTAGGTCTTGGCTGGTGAATCGGCGGACGTTTGCTGCTGTGCCGATTATCTCCATGCTGTAGGGTGTGTGGGGGAACAGTTCGTTGTACATGGTGTGCCAAATATCGTGGGTGGGCGAGGTTTGCATACGTTTTATCTCTTGGAGTACCACTAGTTTTTCCCGCTCCATCTCCTCTTCAATAAACAGGGCGTTAAACACCATTTCGCTAAGCACTAGTATTGCGTCTTCAAGGTTGTAGGCTGGCAGTGTGATGTAGTAGTAGGTGTAGTCCTTTGAGGTAGCGGCGTTCATGAGCCCCCCCTTTTGCTCGGTGAATAGGTCGAGCTCTTTGGGGGCAAAGTGTTTGGTGCCTTTGAAAAGCATGTGCTCTAAAAAGTGTGCAATGCCGTTATTGTCGGGAGTTTCGTTCCCCGAGCCGGTATTTATCCATACGGATACGGACGCAAGCTCCCCACCTTTTTTGTTGTAGTGGTGTACGTTCATGGCGTTACTTAGCGTACGGGTACGAACGTGTGAGAGCTGTATCCCTTGGGGTAGTGGGGTATTTGAGTTGTTGTGTTGTGCCATTACGATAGCATCCCACGTACAGTTTCCACAGCATTTCCCATGGTGGTTTTAACCGCGTCAACATCTTTGCTCCCCGCTTGTGCAAAGTTGGGTTTGCCCCCTCCTCGTCCACCGGCAAGGCTTGCGAGCTCTTTGATAATGTCGCCAGCTTTGATGCGGTTGAAGAGGGATGGTGATACCCCGCATGATAGTGCACCTTTGGGGCTGTCGCTATCCGTGTCGATGCTCCAAACCAGCACAATGCTGTTGTTCATACCTTTGGGGGCACGAAGCATTTCCACAACGTCGCGAAGGGAGTGTTGGGGATCCACTTGGGTGTTGACAACGGTGATGCCGTCAATATCAACTGCCGTGTCGAGTATGCTGCTAACATTGCTACGCATAACGTCCTTGTTGAGTTGGAGTATCTGTTCTTCAAGGTTGCGAATTTGTGAGGACATGGCTTGCACAGTTTTGGATGGTGTTTTGGTGTTGAGTGCTAGGCTGATGGATTGCATTTCGCGGTTGCTGGTGTTGGCGTACTCGTATGCTTTTTGGCTAGTAATCCCTTCAATGCGTCGGATACCTGCCCCACCTGTTTCCTCTAGGGTGAAGAAAAACATACCCAGCTCAGAAGTATTTCTGACATGGCAACCGCCACAGAGCTCTTTGCTGTAGATGCCGTCGTCGCTCATGGGGTTGTCGGTGCTGCCGATGCTGATAACTTTCACGTATTCGCCGTATTTGTCTTCAAAAATACCAAGGGCACCTTCTTGGCGAGCTTGGTCGATGGGTTTCTCTTCGCGAACAACGGGGGTGCTCTCCATGATACGGCGGTTGATATCTTGCTCCATTAGTGTGAGTTCTTCGGGGGTGAGTTGTTTTGTGTGTCCAAAGTCGAGGCGTAGTCGATCTTCATTAATGTGTGCACCGGCTTGGTTGATATGGTTGCCGAGGATATCTTGTGCAGTTTGGAAGAAGATATGTGCAGCCGTGTGGTTTCGTTCGATGAGGGCACGGCGACGGGCATGGATTCTGCTGACGACAGTATCGCCTTTGCTGAGTGTTCCCGAACTGATTTCGCCTATGTGGAGGGAGATGCCCCCGTATTTTTGTGTATCGGTAACGGTAAACGTTCCGTTGGGGGTAGCAATTGTGCCGGTGTCGGCAATTTGTCCGCCACTTTCAGCGTAAAACGGGGTACGATCGAGTATGATGGTGATGTGTCCGTCATGGTTGTCGTTGGCGGAAGTGTTTTGAAGAACGGTGCTTCCGTGTAGTATTTGCAGTATTGTGCTGTTGGTTTCGGTGTGGTCGTACCCTACAAACTCGGTATCGGGGATGCCGGCGATGCTGTCCACATGGATGAAGCCGCTTTTGTTTTTGTTGGCGTCATCTGTTTTGCCGAGGTTTCGTTGTTCGAGCATGAGTGTTTCGAAGCTGTCCATGTCCACTGTTTTGCCGTGTTGTTCGGCAATATCGGCGAGAACATCCACGGGGAAACCGTAGGTATCGTACATGCGGAAAGCGTCTTCACCACTGATAACGTTACCTTTCTGTTTGAGTATATCTTTTGCCATGCGTTCCCCTGATTTGAGGGTTTTGCGAAATTGTAGCTCTTCTGTGATGACGGTTGAGTTGATGGTTTCGGCGGCATCGCTGAGTTCGCTGTAGGTGTTTTGCATGGATTTTACAACGTGGGCACAAATGTGGTGGAAGAAGGGTTCGGGGTGCAGTGTTTGTGCGAATTGGGAGGCACGACGCAGTATGCGACGCAAAACGTATCCGCTCCCTTCGTTGCTTGGCATTTCGCCGTCAGCAATGAGGAACGCTACGCTACGAGCGTGGTCAGCAACAACTTTCATGGCGATGTCAGCTGTTTCATTGTCGGCGTATTTGTGTTGCGTATGTTTTTCGATTTCTTGGATGATGGGCATGAATAGGTCGGTTTCGTAGTTTGTGGGAGTATCTTGCAGGATGCTAGCGATGCGTTCGAGTCCCATGCCGGTGTCGATTGCAGTGTGTTTGAGAGGTGTTTTTTCGCCGGTATCGTCTTGGTAGTATTGCATGAAGACTAGGTTCCAGATTTCGAGGAACCTTTCGTCATGGTCGAGGTAGGTTTCGCCGCGATCGAAGTGGATTTCGGAGCAGGGACCGCATGGTCCTGTGCTCCCCATGTACCAGAAGTTGTCCTCTTCACCTTTGCGTACAAGTCGGTCGGCGGGAACACCGATATGGTTGTGCCAGATATCGTAGGCTTCGTCGTCGGTTTCGAACACTGAGATGTGTAGTTTATCGGGGTTCATGGCGAGTTTTTGGGTAAGGAATTCCCAAGCGTACTCGATGGCTTCTTTTTTGAAGTAGTTGTTGAAGGAGAAGTTGCCTAGCATTTCGAAGAATGTATGGTGGCGTGCGGTTTTGCCCACGTTGTCCAGGTCGTTGTGTTTGCCACCGGCACGAAGGCATTTTTGCGATGTTGTTGCCATGGTTGTGTTGTGTGGGGCAGGTTTTCTGCCTAAAAATACGTCTTTGAATTGCACCATGCCTGAGTTGGTAAACATGATCGAGTTGTCATCCTTGGGGATAAGGGAGCTGGATGGTAGTCGTAAGTGGTTTTTGTTTTCGAAAAACTGTAGAAACATCTCACGAATTTCATTGCTGGTCAGTTGGTTTTTGTTGTTGAGGTTATCCTTGCCCATTATTAGCTCCCATTGCAACTTTTTGCAGTTTATTTTTAAAATACTAAAACTATACTATAAAACATTACATTTAGCAACAGCTTAAACATCAAAACTGCACCTACAAAAGTAAATATTATTACCAAGGGTAGAAAAAAAGGTGCCAACGGTTGTAATCATTGACACCCTTAAATATGTAACGTACTGATTGTGCAAAGCTATTTTACTGACCTGTAAGAAGCTTGAGTATTACGATGAGCAGTGCTGTTACGGCAAGACCAACAACAACGTTCACCATGCTGCCCGCACGTGCCATGTCGCTAACACGCAACCGCTCAGACGCCATAACAATAGCGTTCGGTGGTGTTGCCGATGGCAAAATGAATACGCAACTTGCACCAACAGTAATGGGGACAAGAATGTAAAGGGGGTGCATCTCCAAAGCTGCTGCAAGGGGGTAGAATATGGGCAAAAACGCCGCAACGGTAGCAGTATTGCTGGCAAAAGTGCTGACACCGATTGCTGTGGCAACAAGAACTGCAACAACAACCATGGCAGGTGCTCCATGGAGCGTGCCACTAACTGAATCCGCCAAAACAATACCAACACCGCTGGACGCAATGGCTGCTCCAAGGGCTAAACCACCACCAAATAGGATCAGAATACCCCAAGGCATCTTGCTAGTATCTTTCCACTCAAGTATGCGTGAAGTGTTGCTCACAGGTATCATAAACATGGCAACACCAACAGAAATAGCCGTTACAGCATCATCTAAACGCATGTCCACACCGAGGGCAGGGAATATGGTATTGTTCCACAAACTGCGGGTTATCCAGAAGAATGCCGCAAGGAAAAACATCAAGGCAACAAGCTTCTCACCACGACTCATTGGGGGCAAAGCGTCGTATTCGCGTTTGATAATGGCATCGATACCCGGAATAGGGGCACTACCCATGCGATAAATTACCTTGGTGAGCATTATCCATGTGATGAACACACCAACAATGGCAACGGGAACACCGATTACCATCCAACCTGCAAAAGATATCTCCATGTCGGTATTATTCGAGACAAAGCTGGCAAGGATGGCGTTGGGGGGAGTACCGATTAGGGTGCCGACTCCGCCAAGGGAGGCAGCAAAGGCGATACTAAGCATCATGGCGATGGCAAACTTCTTCACAAGAGCATCTTTGTCGCCACGGGATTCCTCTAAAAAGGCGATGATGGAGATACCGATACTCACCATCATGGTGGCAGCAGCAGTGTTGCTTATCCACATGGAGAGGAAGGCTACGGTTATCATGAAGCCGAGGATGATGTAGTCGGGTCGTGTGCCCATTATGCGAATGATGTTTAACGCAATACGACGGTGCAGTTGCCATTTTTCCATGGCGATTGCTAGGAAGAAGCCGCCCATAAATAGGTAGATGTTTTTGTTGGCATAGTGGACAACGACGTCGTTAATGGGTAGAACATTGGCTAAGGGGAGGAAGATAATGGGGATAAGTGCTGTGGCATATATTGGGATTGCCTCAGTAATCCATAGCATTGCCATGGCGATGACGAGTGCGAGGGTTGCCCAGCCTGCCTTGGTCATGACTATTTCCCCTTCGGGCATAGCCATTGGTGCGGGTATGAATTGCCCCACTATCATGATAAGTACAGCGGCAAGGATAATAATCGTATTTTTTCGACTAGGATTTGCCTGATCCATATTTCGACCTCCTTATATAATAAAAAATAGTACAGCATCTAATATATTAGTGCGTTAAGGTTAGGCTACTTTGGCAAAATACGATTTCTGTAAAGAATTCGACCCCTGTAAAATATGAAAAATAGCAAACAACTCTAGTATACACCTTCTAGCACTAATGTAAAACTTTATTTTAAAACAAGTGCTAAGTTTATGTGTCAAAACCTCTTCCATATGAAATTAACGTTAGGTTTTACATTAAATAACCACAAAAGCACACACGTATGTCCCCCGACACTTGCCAGCATTCAGCTAGCACGACTCGATTTAGAAAAACTAACGAGGGTGTTGTTTGTGATTTTATAATATTTATTATTCTGAAATTTTACCCAAAAAGACGATTATGTGCCATCAGTAGGGCTGGAACAAATAACACCGAAACAGTATTGTAAACAGTCGTTGTATTTTTGTGTAGACGAAACGAAAACAATAATGTATACTAATAAAAATGACAGTAGAACGAATACATTTCAACGAGGAGGATGTTTTAATGAGTAGTAAACACCTTAGAACAGGGCATGTTAGGAGCTTTTCCCGAATGGATGGGTACCTAGACTTCTTCCAAATGCTCTCAGGTATCGGGCTAATACTTTTTATGTGGTCGCACATGTTTTTCGTGGCAACGGTACTTCTCTCACCAAGGCTATTCAACTTTGTGGCCTGGCTATTCGAAGCAACTTACATGGCAAATGTTGCCGGCGTAATAATCGCCATGATACTCATTTCACACTTCATACTAGCCGCAAGAAAAATGCCATTCAAACGTAATGAATTCGGCGAAATAACAAAACACGCACTCCTAATTAACCACAAAGATACATGGAAATGGCTCATTCAAGTTGTCTCAGGGATGATAATCCTTGTCATGGGGCTTGCACATGTCTGGGTAGTACTGTCCGCCGAACCAATGAACATCGGTGGCAAAGAACTAATCATCTCCGCAACAAGCAGTGCTAGTCGTGTTGCCAACGGATGGCTACTCTACTACATGGTACTGCTACTCGTTGTTGAAGTGCATATCGGTATCGGCTTCTACCGACTAGGAGTCAAGTGGGGGTACATTAGCCGTGAAACAAGACCGTTCTGGAAACGTATTGAACTGGCTGTAACGGCATCGTTTATCGTGCTAGGGGTTGCAGTGCTGTACACCCTTTTAAAATACTCTGAAGTATCAGGGATTTAGGGAGCAAAATTATGAAAACAATATACACTGACTTATTATGCGTAGGAGCTGGTCTTGCTGGGGAAAGAGTTGCCGTGGAGGCCGCACAAGCAGGACACTCGGTTATCTGCCTGAGCATCGTTCCTGCACGACGATCACACTCATCCGCCGCACAAGGCGGAATGCAAGCCGCACTAGGAAACTCCATCATGGGAGAAGGGGATAACCCCGACATACATTTCGAAGACACGGTCAAAGGTTCCGACTGGGGGGCTGACCAAGAAGTCGCAAGGATGTTCACCGAAGCAGCACCCATCGAAATGAGGCGACTCGCTCACTGGGGAGTGCCGTGGAACAGAATTGTCCCCGGAGAACAAACTTACTACAAAGGGGGCAAACCCTTCACAGCTGTGGAAAAAGAGGAAAACGAAGGACTCATACACTCACGTGCATTCGGCGGTACTGCAAAATGGCGTACATGCTATGCCGCTGACGGAACCGGACACTCTGTTCTATACACACTCGACAACAAAATCGCCGAACTCGGTGTTGAAGTGCACGACAAAGTTGAAGCCATCTCGCTCATTCACGACGGGAAACACTGCTACGGTGCCATCGTACGATGCCTCAAAACAGGCGAACTCTCCAAATACATAGCAAAAGCAACACTCATCGCAACTGGTGGGTTCGGTCGCATTTACCGAAACTCAACCAACGCCGTAATTAACGACGGCGGAGGTACCATCATCGCACTAGACACTGGTGTTGTGCCACTAGCAAACATGGAAGCAATACAGTTTCACCCCACGGGGATTGTTCCCACCGACATCCTTGTTACCGAAGGGTGCCGAGGAGACGGCGGCACACTGCTGGACAAAGATAAACACAGGTTCATGCCCGACTACGAACCCGACAAAGCAGAACTTGCATCGCGAGATGTTGTTTCAAGACGCATGACAGAACACATGGCGAAAGGGAAAGGGGTTGAATCACCATACGGAACACACCTCTGGTTAGATATTCGTCATCTTGGCGAAAAACATATTAAAACTAAACTCCGAGAAGTGGAAGAGATATGCAACTACTTCCTCGGTGTCGACCCAATCACCGAACTCATCCCCGTAAGACCAACGCAACACTACTGCATGGGCGGAATTCGTACCAACAAAGACGGTGCAACCTACGGACTAAAAGGACTCTTCTCCGCCGGTGAAGCCGCTTGCTGGGATATGCATGGGTTCAACCGACTAGGCGGAAACTCACTATCCGAAACTGTTGTGGCTGGTGGTATCGTTGGCGACAAAATCGTCGAATTCCTAGACAAATTCACCGGTGAAGTATCAACCAAAGCAGCCGACAAAGCATACAAAAAAGCTACAGAAAAAGTTGAAAAACTGCTGGCAGAAGCTGGACAAAGTGGCGGCGAAAGCGTGTACGCCATTCGCGAAGAGATGTTTGACATACTCGAACAAGCAGCCTTCATCTACCGCAACGGCAAAGACCTCGAACAAGCTGTGGAAAAATTGCAAGCACTACTCAAAAAATCCGAAGGGATAAAACTCCTATCCAACGGAAAAGGTGCCTCCCCCGAAATGGCTCTCGCCATCAAAATGCAAGGGATGATCAAACTAGCACAATGCGTTTGCTACGGTGCCCTAAAACGTACCGAAAGCCGTGGATCACACACTCGAGAAGACTTCCCCGAACGCAACGACCAAGTATGGCTAAACCGTACCCTCGCTACTTGGAAAGAGGGGGAATACCTGCCAACACTATCATACGAAGAAGCATCACCATACTACGAAATGCCCCCAGGGGAAAGAGGGTATGGAGACGGAAAAATAATACAAGCAGACTTGGATAAACTACCAAAGAAACCCACAAAATCTAAAAAATCCAAAGCAGGAGAATAGATATGGCAAGGATGTTGACATTCAATATTTTTAGGTTTAACCCGCAAGACGAAGGCTCAAAACCGAAAATGCAGACATTCAAAATCGAAGAAACAGACAGCATGACACTATTCATCGCACTACACAAAATACGCGAAGAACAAGACCCATCACTGATGTTCGACTTTTGCTGCAGAGCAGGAATATGTGGAGCATGTGGCATGATCATCAACGGACGACCAGAGCTAGCATGCCACACCAAAACCAAAGACCTACCAAAGGTAACAACACTCATGCCACTACCCGTATTCAAACTTGTGGGCGACCTATCCGTAGACACCGGAACATGGTTCAGACAGATGTACCAAAACTCCGAATCATGGATACACACCAACAAAGAGTTCGACCCTAACGCACCTGAAGAACGCATGAGCAACGAAACCGCAAACGCAATCTACGACCTAGACAGGTGTATCGAGTGCGGGTGCTGTGTGGCATCTTGCGGTACAGCTCGGATGCGACCTGAATTTATGGCACCAGCTGGACTCATGCGTGTTGCACGATTTATGGTCGATCCACGCGATCAGCGAGACAGCGAAGACTTTTACGAAATCATAGGGAGCGACGAAGGTGTATTCGGCTGCATGGGACTACTCGCTTGCGAAGATACTTGCCCCAAAGACTTACCCCTGCAAGATCAGCTAGGATACTTACGCAAAAAAATGGGAATAACTGCCATCAAACACCTTATCCCTGGACGCAAGGGGTAACGTGCTTAACAACAAAATACACTTTTTGAGTAGCCTCACTACTTGCGATGTGGACAAAGTTATGCAGTAACAGGGCTACCTGTGGGAGGTTTTCATGAAAATAGTAAAATTGCTTCCAATTCTAACTTTGATGCTTGCCTACACAATGTTAGCCGTTGCTGGTGAGTACCACGTTAATATTTCGATCATCGACACAAACCTTTATGAAACAGGAACAGGTGCCGAAATCGAAACAGAAGGGTGCGACTATCAAGCGGAGGAGGAGGATTCCATACTGGAGTACATTGAGGGGCGAGCCAAAAACAAGATATACTTTCAGAATAGAACAGTGAGCTGTCGGGTTGTACGCGTAATGATGCATTAGGGCATTAACAGTTTTTGGGATTATTTGTTGCACGACGGAACGACGGAACGACGGCGAACTTTCCCACGAAGGTTTTTCTGGATTACTCGTTGCACGACGGAACGACGGCGAACTTCCCACGAAGGTTTTTCGGGATTATTCGTTGCACGACGGAACGACGGCGAACTTTCCCACGAAGGTTTTTCGGGATTACTCGTTGCACGACGGAACGACGGCGAACTTTCCCACGAAGGTTTTTCGGGATTATTTGTTGCACGACGGAACGACGGAACGACGGCGAACTTTCCCATGAAGGGGCTTGACAAACACAAATTAAGTGCGTATAATTTGGCTTTCAACATGTGCCTGTAGCTCAACAGGATAGAGCAACGGACTTCTAATCCGTAGGTTGGGGGTTCAAGTCCTCCCAGGCACGTCTCTTCTTCCCCTCAAATTACGCTTACGCACCATGCACATGCACATGCACATGCATGTTACGCTTACGACTGAGCACCATGCACATGCACATGCACATGCATGTTACGCTTACGACTGAGCACCATGCACATGCATGTTACGCTTACGACTGAGCACCATGCACTATGCACCATGCACTATGCACCATGCACTATGCACCATGCACCATGCACCATGCACCATGCATGTTACGCTTACGCACCATGCACCATGCATGTTACGCTTACGCACTATGCACCATGCACCATGCACCATGCACCATGCTTTACACCACACTACAGCTAATCATGACAAATTATAACCAATAATACGGCAGGTATAAATTATGAAAAAAATTGTGATAGCACCAGATAGCTACAAAGGCAGCCTCTCTGCCAAAGAGGTCGGACTAGTTATCGCACGAGCATTCCAAGAGGTCTTCCCAAACATTACCACCACGGTTGTACCCCTTGCAGATGGCGGCGAAGGCACAACCGAAACACTAAACGACGCCTTGGGAGGGGAGTGGACAACTTTAAACGTGAAAAACCCCTTGGGAAACGTGCATTCAGCAAGGTATGCGTACGTCGAAGATAGGGGGCTCGCCATCATCGAAATGGCAGAAGCTTCCGGGCTGAACCTTGTGCCAACAGACGAACGCAACCCACTCGTAACCTCCACCTATGGCACTGGTGAGCTAATTAAACATGCCCTCGAAAGGGGAGCAACAGAGTTTATCATCGGACTTGGGGGATCGGCAACAAACGACGCCGGCATGGGGATGATGCGTGCACTAGGTGTTGCATTTTTGGACAAGGCTGGCAACCCCATACCTTGTGGAGGCGGAGCTCTTGCCCGATTGGACAAAATCGACCTAACGGATTTGCACCCTAAACTTGCGGAGGCAACGTTTCATGTTGCTTGCGATGTTACTAACCCCTTAGTCGGCGAGCAGGGTGCGTCGGCAGTGTTTGCACCTCAAAAAGGGGCTACCCCTGCCATGGTATCCGAACTGGACGAAGCTTTGACCCATTACAGCAGTATTGTTCATAGTCAACTAGGGGTTAATGTTGCACATATTCCGGGCGGTGGTGCTGCAGGTGGTATGGGTTCGGCGTTCTGCACATTTTTCCCCAAGGCTGAGCTGAAGTCGGGGATTAGTATTGTTGTTGATGCTGTTAAACTTGACGAACATGTTGCTGACGCTGACTTGGTGATTACAGGGGAAGGGTGCATGGATTATCAAACACAGTTTGGCAAGACGCCAATGGGGGCACAGCAGGTTGCACAGACCCATGGCGTTCCGATAATCGGTATTGCGGGGAGCCTTGGTGAAGGGTACGAAAGCCTTTTGCAGAAGGGGTTTCAGGCTCTGTTTGATACTACAGTCAGACCGTGCAACCTCCATGATGCCATAAAGCTAACTGAGCAAAACCTGTTTAATACGTCCTTGTCGGTGGCACGGTTGATGAAGCTTGGGTAGGCGTTTTGCTTTGGGTAGGCGTTGCGTTGCGTGAGCGTGCGTTGCTGTAGGCGTTGCGTTGCGTTGCGTGAGCGTGCGTTGCTGTAGGCGTTGCGTTGCCCTGCATGAGCGTGCGTTGCGTGAGCGTGCGTGGTGCTGAGGGGTGTGCCCCACTAATCAGAAAGATGTGTGGGGCAGTGAAACAGTGTCGCAATCGTCAATCGTCATCGTCGCAACGGTGGTCAGCAGTGGCAACGGTGGCAACCTACATGCGTTCCATGGGTGTTATCCCCAGTATTTTGAACCCTTTAGCGATTGTCTGTTGAGTTGCCTTGCAGATGATGAGTCTTTTGATGCTTTCGTCCCTGTTGTCGTCAATAATTTTGGTACTGTAGTAGTATGCGTGAAACTCTTTAGCCATGGCTGTGAGGTAGTTTGCGAGTCGATGTGGTTCGTAGAAAGTTGCTGCTTTTTCCAATGTTTCTTTGAATTCGACAATATGTTTGACGATGGCTTCTTCTTGGTCAGAAAAGTATTTGTTGCCGTTTTTTATTTCTGTTATGGGGAATTCCCCTTTATTTACGGTGTTCATTATATTTTCGTCCATGGTTTGCGTTGCTGTAGGCATTGCTGTAGGCATTGCCTTGTCGAAAATGGAGTTAATGCGTACGTAAGCGTATTGTATGTAGTAGAGTGGGTTTTCGTTGGACTGTTTTTTGGCAAGTTCCACGTCGAAGTCCATCATCGAGTCGATGGATCTCATTAGGAAGAAGAATTTGGCGATATCGGCACCAACTTCATCAACGAGCCATGTTAGTGGCACGAAAGTGTCTTCACGTGTGCTCATTTTGATGCGTTCCCCACCTTTGCGTAGCCCGACCATCTGCACAATTGGCACGTAGAGCGAGTCTTTTCCGTACCCTAGAGCCTCAACAGCAGCAGTTAGTCGTGGCACGTATCCGTGGTGGTCCCCCCCTAGGATGTCGATGAGTTTTTCGAATCCGCGGTTATATTTGTTATCGTGGTAGGCTATGTCTGGTGTTAGGTAGGTGTAGCTTCCGTCGGATTTTTGTAGGACGCGATCTTTTTCGTCGCCGAACTGTTCCGATTTGAGCCACAGGGCACCGTCGTTGCGGTAAGTGTAGCCGAGGTCGTCCAGTCGTTTTAGGGCACGCTCAACACTTCCGTCTTCATAGAGTGAAGCCTCGTTGTACCAATTATCGTGATGGATGCCAAACGCTTTGAGGTCGTTGACAATCATGTTTTTCATGTAATCGACGCCCTCTTTTTTGCATATTGCGAGTGCGTCTTCTTGTGGCATGTTTGCTAGGTTTTTGTGTTGGGATTGAATGTGCAAGGCAATATCTTTGATGTAGCTCCCTTTGTAGCCCCCTTCGGGGAATGGGTAGTCTTTGCCAGCGTCGTGCATAACGTGGTAGTAGATGCTTCCCGCGAGGTTATTGATTTGGTTGCCACCATCGTTGTAGTAGTATTCGCGGTAGATGTCGAACCCACACTCTTGGAGAAGGTTTGCGAGTGCACCACCGTACGCGGCACTACGGGCATGACCGATGTGCAGAGGACCTGTGGGGTTTGCCGACACAAACTCAACCATGGTGCGAACGCCCCCACCCATGGTGCTAGTAAACAGGGAATCATCACCGATGGCAGCCGATTTTGCTACATCCATGATGTATTGTTGGGAGAGGCGAACATTTATAAACCCAGCACCAGCAATGGTTACTTCAGAAATATAGTTGTGGTGAATATGTTCTTTGAGTTGCTCAGCAATGACCAAGGGGGATTGGCGAAATATGCGGGCAACTTTCATGGCTATGTTGGTGGATAGGTCGCCATTACTAGGGTCGTTAGGTTTTTCAACATTGATAAATACATCGGGGGTATCACCATCCTTGCCCCCCAGCTTGAGGGGTATGTCGGTAATGCTATTCTTTTCAGCAACGCTCAGCAATGCGTTGTATACTTGTGTGCGTACGATGTGTTTGATGTCGCCTTGAGTGTTCATGGTTTCTGCTCTCCTAAGTATTCTAATCTATTTTGCGTCGGTGCTCACGTTCACGTCGGTGCTTGCGTCGGTGCTTGCGTCAGCATCAGCGTTTACGTTCACGTCGGTGCTTGCGTTCACGTTCTCCTCGCCATCCATATCAACTAACGGATGGGTAGACATATCTTCGCCAAGGGAGGCACGTGCCGCAATTAACGCAACCTCGATCATATCGTCGTTAGGCTCTTTGGTTGTGAGGCGTTGTAGCCACAGCCCTGGTGCGATTATTGTTTGCACTAAAATGTTATTGCGATACACGCCACTAAGCTTGAGAGCCTCAAACGAAATACCCGCAATGAGGGGAACCAAAATAATACGCCCAAGGAAATGTATTATGAAATGGGCATTAGATGGTATAAAGCTGAAGACGATAATGGAGATAATCAGCACAATCAGGAGGAAACTAGTACCGCAACGTGGGTGAAAACGACTGTTGTTGCGAGTGTTTTCCACTGTGAGCTCTTTCCCCATTTCGTACGTGAAAATCGCCTTATGCTCGGCACCATGATAGCGAAACAGCTCACGAATATCCTTCATCATGGAGATTGCCATAATGTAGCCGATAAATATGAGTATGCGAACAAAGCCGTCCATGGCATTGAATAACACGTAGTGGCTGTTGATATCCAGACTGAGGAGCCAGAACGTACCCTTGGCAGCAGCAAGGGGAGCGAACACGAATAAACCGATGCTAATCCCTATGGCAGCAGCAATAGTGAGGGTTTTGGCAATGCCCCCCAACGGCTCCAGCTCCTCCCCCGAGGATTGCTCAGCACTGAAGTTTAGTGCATTGAAGCCCACAACAATTGCGTCGTAGAGCATGATAATCCCACGCAGAATCGGTTTTTTGAACCATTTATTGTGATCGATACTAATATTTCGAATACGCAGGGCGATACGACCGTTTGGTTTGCGTACAGCAACGGCGTATTTGCCAGGGGCACGCATCATAACGCCTTCAATAACGGCTTGCCCCCCCATATTTTTGTTTTCAGAGCGTTTGTTTTTCATAAAATCCCCATGGTTTGTTTTAGTGGGTCTAAATTCATACTTTCCAACAGTATACACTAATAACGCAAAAAAGTACAGCTATTGTATTCGAACGGATTGCATTACAAACAGTTATTTCATTATATTAAATAGTTGCTGGAGAATAGTGTTGTAATAATATCATATTTGGTTTATAATTGTTCTGTTTCATGTTTTAACGCAATACTAATCATATAACCTTGGCAACAACATAGAATAGTTTTGCGAATAGTATAAAACAAGCTTTAAGTGTTTTAAAAACGTACGAGTTCCTATTTTTTAAACATACTGGGAGGTATGAAGATGAAAAGAATTGTATTGATGTTAATGTTTGCAGGGATAATCGTCTCCTGTACATCAAAAGATAAAGGGGGCGAAATGTCGTCCGGCAACACCGAATCCAGCGGCGAATACGCTGTCGTGGTGAAAGGCGACGCAAATCTTGACGTACAAACCATAACCCTCGTGGAAACATCCGACCTGCACGGAAGAATATACCCATACGACTATGCCATCGATGGCGACGACATGGACGCCGGATTAGCCAAAATAGCCACAATCGTTAACCAACTACGCGACGAAAACCCTGCACTCATACTCATGGACAACGGCGACACCGTGCAGGATAACTACATCAACCTATTCAACGACCAAGAAGTAAGTCCCATGGTTGAAGCCATGAACGCAATGAAATTCGACCTCTGGAACATCGGAAACCACGAATTCAACTTCGAAAAAGACTTCCTCTTACGTAACGTGAAAAACTTCAACGGAACCGTACTCTCAGATAACGTAATAAGCACCGACGACGGAACGTATTTCGTCAAGCCGTATCAAATATTCAACGTGAACGGTGCACGGGTGGCCGTTGTTGGTGCAATGGTGCCCTATGTACCCATTTGGGAAGCATCAACACCTGAACACTTTGAAGGACTACAATTCAACGAAATCATCAACTCAACAACCAAAGTACTAGACGAAATAAACGGACAGTACGACGTACTCGTAGGACTCTTCCACGTCGGACGAAATGACGAAAGGGGAGGAGACGGAATTTACGACATCGCTAACGCTTTCCCACAATTCGACGTTATTTTCGGCGGACACGAACACGCTAGATACACCGAAGTTGTAAACGGAGTAAACATTATCGAACCCGGATTCGCCGGATGGGCACTTGCCAAAGCTGATATCGACGTTGCCAAAGAAGACGGCAAATGGGTCGTAAAAGGTGTTTCCGTGGCTAACCTCGAAACCAACGGAGTCGAACCCGACAAAGCCATACTAGAACAGTTCGAATACGTGGACACAAAGTCCAAAGCTGTAGCAAATACCGTTGTCGGACAGGTGGTGGAAACATTCATCGAAAGACCAGACTACATCACAGGCGAAGCTCAAGTTACAACAATGCCAACAGCACAACTGCAACCAAATGCGGTCATAGACCTAATCAACGACGTACAACTCTTCTACTCAGGAGCGGACATCTCTGCAGCAGCATTCTTCAAATCTAGTGCAAACCTCATGAAAGGGGACTTCAAAAACAAAGATGTTGCAAATATCTACAAATACCCCAACACACTAATCGGAGTGGAAATATCTGGAAGCAGCTTGCTAGAATACATGGAATGGTCGGCATCCTACTACAACACATGGAAAGAGGGAGACGTTACCGTATCGTTTGACAAAGATATTCGCGGATACAACTACGACGTGTTCACAGGTATCGATTACAAAATAGATATCTCCAAAGAACCCGGCAACAGAATCATCGAACCCATGGTGAACGGCAAACCTGTGGATCCAAGAAAAATATACAAACTCGCAGTAAACAATTACCGATTCGGAACTCTAACACAACACGGTTGGGCAACACCAAACAACAAATACTACGACTCGTATGAAGTAATGCAAGACGCAGGAAGGATTCGCGACCTCATCGTAAAATACACCAAAGAGGAACGCAACGGCACACTCGAACCCATCGTACACCACAACTGGGGACTCATCGGCATTAAGCTGGACTACCCGCAAGCAGAACAAATATACGACATGGTTAGGGACGGAACAATCGAAATACCACGCTCAGAGGATGGCAGAACACCAAACGTTAAATCACTCAACATTAACGACTACCCAAACCTGAAGTAAGTAGCACACACAGCGGTGTTCGGTGCTTGCACAACGTAAGGTGTACGCACAACGTAAGCGGGGGGAGTGGAATGCTCCCCCCATTTAGTCGGTTAGTATGGCGAAATTGGCGTGCTGAGGTGCTGGCGTGTGCTGAGGTGCTGGCGTGTGCTGAGGTGCTGGCGTGTGCTGAGGTGCTGGCGTGTGCTGAGGTGCTGGCGTGTGCTGAGGTGCAGGCGTGCTGACGTGCAGGCGTATGCTGAGGTGCTGACGTGTGCTGAGGTGCAGGCGTGCTGGCGTGTGCTGAGGTGCTGACGTGTGCTGACGCAGAAAGAGGGGCAATACACCACCATAGCAACAAATGCAAGATGGCACAAAGCCCCTATCCGAAAGCAAAACTAATATGGAACAAGACTACTTACTTGCGTTGGCATCCATATTGTACTTTTTCATAAACTTTTCAACGCGACCCGCAGCATCAACAAACTTCTGCTTGCCGGTGTAGAACGGATGACAAGCTGAGCATACGGCAACTGTTGTTCGTTCAGGTTTGGTGCTCTTAGTTTTGACAACATTCCCGCATGCACATGTAATTGTAACATCTTTGTACTCTGGATGGATTCCGTTTTTCATAATTGGTAGCCCTCGTGTGTGTTTATTTATTCTGTCTAACAAAACAGATTATACACCATTGAAGCGTATAAAGCTAGTCATAATAAACCGAAAATACCACTACTGTCAACTAAATATATCGTACGTCATCATCCTGCTCGAAAATCCATGGGCTCCATGCACCATGCTCCACGCACCTGCAGGAAAATATTATTTTGGGTTGCCGGTTTACTTGTGGACGAATTTGTAATATACTGAAAAGAATAGGGTTGAGAGATGCAATATTAATGCGGAACAATACCCTAATTATTACAAAAATATAATGGTAGTGGTATGAATGGTTTGCTCATTGTTGTTAGTGCACCCAGCGGTGCCGGCAAAACAACGCTGTCGAAAATGCTGATGAAAGAATTCCCCAACCTAAGGCAGTCCGTTTCACACACAACTCGACCGCCAAGGGAAAACGAAACACACGGCAATGACTACTTCTTCGTCAGCAAAGAAGAATTCGGCGACATGCTACAACGGGACGAACTACTCGAATGGGCAACAGTGCACGGTAACCTATACGGAACATCCACCGAATACATTCGCAAAGCACTAAACAACAAAGAAGACATACTACTAGACATCGACGTGCAGGGCGTACGCAAACTGCAAGGACAGGAAGGGATACCAGCAATCTACGTGTTCATCTCGCCATCAAAAATTAGCACACTAGAAGAAAGACTCAGCAACCGACCCGACAAAGATGTGCTAGACTACTCACAACGAATCAGCAACGCAAAAGACGAAGTAAAAGAGTTCGAACGATACGACCACATAATCATAAACGACGACCTCACGCAAGCACTACAATGCTTCAAAAAAATATACCTAGCATCAAAAACAAGCAGACTAAGATACTCACATTATAACGAATTTATCGACCTAGGCGACGAAACAAACACACCCATAAAAAAATAAGCCGAAACAACAACACTACCACGAGGTAAACAAACTATGATGTTCATAAATATGGATAACTACTTTAGAAAACACGAAGGCGTTGGCAAGTTTGACGTGATAAGGCAGGCAGGTGAAAGGGTCGCAGAACTCATCGACGCCAACGACGAAACACTGCCACTACAAACCGCAAGGGGTAAAAAAATTACCACACAAGTACTAAACGAAATACTAAGCGACGAAATAGTAGCATCAATAGTGGACACCAAAGAAAAAAATTAAGGCGAATATTGAATATCAAAGTAGCAAACAACTAAAAAAGAAATTACCACAAAACAAAGGAAGATTACACGTAACTAATTAACAGTACGGTTTATGCATCCTAGTGGACGAACAATGTTGTAAAACCCTAAATTATTCATTAATTATAGACTTAACTTGAGTAGTTTTTTAGAATGTGGTAACATTCAAATAATATTTTTCATCCATTAGTGGTTAACAATTGGGCGGGTATGCCTATAGTGATTAATAATTAGGCGGTATGCCCAAACACTATTCTGCTTGGGCTGTTTGTAAAAGTACCCCGCGTATGCTAAGCTTACAAAGTACGCTGTATTACCTACTTTGCTCTGTGCTTTAGTGTTGAAGAGGTACTGTTGGGAGTTAGATTGTATGGATTTAGGAACAGTAGTAGGCTTTATAGTTGCATGGGGATTCTTGATTTTAGCTGTCCTACTAAATGCCGGTATTGCGGCTTATGCCGACATAGTCTCTGTGCTCATAGTTGTCGGTGCCAGCATGGGTATTTACTACATGTCGTACCCCGCACGTACTGCAACCAAGGGACTAATAGCCCTGATGAAAACCATATTCTTCACACCTATTACTCCCTCGAAAACCATCGTTCAAATAGTGGAATACTCTGTTGTTGCCCGTCGTGATGGGATACTAGCGTTGGAAGCAATGCAGGACGAAGCTGACGATCCTTTCCTAACCCTTGGTATCGGCTTGGCTGTGGACGGCACCGACGGCGAAGTATCGCGTAACGTTCTCGAGAACAGCCTAGACGGACTCGACGTCCGACACCTTCGCGTTGTTGATATGATTAACAGCGTTGGAGAAGTTGCCCCAGCCATGGGGATGGTGGGAACCCTTGTGGGGCTAATTGCCATGCTGTTGAACCTAGACAACCCCGATCTCATCGGTCCATCACTATCGGTCGCCCTCATAACTACCCTGTACGGCTCCCTCATTGCCAACGTTATCGCATTCCCCCTTGCACGCAAACTCAAGGCTCGCCACGAGGAAGAGGTACTTGTTAAAACCATTATTCTTGAAGGGATACTCGCCATTCAGGCAGGGGATAACCCTAGGATTGTTGAACAAAAACTTAACGCTTACATCGCACCGTCGGAACGAGAGTCCCGCTTTGAATAACCGTAACAGTTTTAATTTTAAGTATAAATTAGTAGGTTTTGACAATGGCTAGAAAAAAGAAAAAGCCGGTCTGTCCTTACTCACCCTCTTGGATGACCACCTTTGCAGACATGAACATGCTACTTCTCACATTCTTCGTTCTCCTTTTGTCCATGGCAACCTTGGATGAAGTGAAGATACGTGAAGCATTCGGCTCGCTACAAGGCTCCGATGGTATTTTATCTGTAGCACGCAAACCGATTGTCTCTGAAAACATGCCCATACCACGCGTAATCCTAACTCCATCCACACCTAAGGAGGGTAAATCTGAAATTTATGAAAATGTGCAGGAATTAATACAAAAAACAGAGAAATCCAACGTTATCTCAGTCATCGACAAACCTGAAGGGGTTTCCATACGAATCGTCGGCTCCGTGCTGTTTGGGGATAACGGCGACTCACTCACCGACGAATCACGTATCCTGCTCGACAACCTGCTATCCATTATCAAAAACTCACCATATAAATTAATCAACATCGAAGGACACACATCAGACATAACACCGCCCGCACCATGGAAATCTAACTGGGAACTATCCGCCGCTAGAGCAAGTACTGTCTTGACCTATTTTATAGATAAAGGTAGAATAAACCCCGGACGACTATCCATGACCGCCTTTGGCGAATACCACCCCCTTTTGCCCAACATATCCCAAAGAAATAGGGGAGCAAACGACAGGGTCGAGATAAACTTATTCTCATCCGACTACTCCGACGTACGACCACGAGTAACACAGCAGTAGCACGGCACAGCAGTAGCACGATTATGAATTATGAATAATTACGCCAGAGCAAACCATTTGAGACTCTAGGAGAAACCAAAATGCCCATTGAAAATGATATTGAAGTTAGCCAAGCCACACAAAAAAGAGGTGGCTCCAAGGTAACCAAACTACTAAT